>NZ_JANZMJ010000032.1:0-65170 GCF_025175645.1 Peribacillus aracenensis | reverse complement strand
GCTAATCTCAGGGAGCAAGCTCCCGTCGATTCGCTCGACTTGCATGTATTAGGCACGCCGCCAGCGTTCGTCCTGAGCCAGGATCAAACTCTCCGAAGAAATGTTTGACTTGCTCATTTGCTTTTTTGATAGTGTGTGCTCACTTAAAATTTAACGTTGGCGCTTTGTTTTGTTCAGTTTTCAAAGAGCAATATTCCCCATCGCTTCTTTAGCGACTCATTCATTGTAACACCTTTCAAACATAAAGTCAACAACAAGTTATCATTTACTTGTTTATCCTTTTTGTCTCAAGCGGTGTATTTAATATATTAGCACTTGCAAATAGATAAGTCAATTTAATCTTTTAAAATTCCGTTCATTTTTTTCATGAACCACTTTCTTTCTATAAGAAGCCAGACCCTGCTAATGAATTATCATAAAAGGAGAGCAGCTGATTATAGCCACCCCCCTTTTATTAATGATTATTTATTGATAGAAATTACGTCCGCTTCTTCTCTATTTACATTTCCGGCCTTTTCAATCTTCACAGTTTCACCTTCGGAAAGGTTAGTAAAGACGATTGGCGTAATGATAGAGCTGGCATTGTTTTTGACATACTCTATATCAACTTTAAGCAGCGGCTGTCCACTTGTCACTTTATCTCCTTGAGCAACAAGCGCTTCGAAACCTTTGCCTTCTAACTTAACTGTATCGATCCCGACGTGTATCAAGATTTCACGTCCAGCTTCGGAAACGATTCCTATTGCATGTTTAGTCGGGAATAGGTTAACGATAGTACCGTCTACAGGAGAAACAACCACTCCCTCCTCAGGTACAATTGCAAACCCATCACCCATCATTTTTTCAGCAAAAACTGCATCAGGCACTTCCGTGATCGGTTTTAATTCCCCTTTAATAGGAGAAACAAAACGCTCGGAAACTTCATCCGTCCGTAAAGGTTTCGGGACGACATCCTCAATTTGCTTTTCCACGCCTACTTCAGGAGACGCTTCAACTTTACGAGGCCTTTTTCCATCGATGATATCTTTCATTTGCCCCTTGATAGTTTCTGAACGCGGTCCGAAGATTGCCTGGATGTTATTGCCCACTTCCAGAACTCCCGCAGCACCAAGTTTCTTCAACCTATTTTTATCGACGTTACCGATGTCATTGACTGATACACGAAGACGGGTAATGCATGCATCCAAGTGAGAAATATTTTCTTTTCCGCCCATAGCATCCAAAATATCTCCTGGAAGACTTCCAGCTGTACTTGCAGATCCTTCAGCTTCCTCATCCTCTTCCGCTTCACGGCCAGGAGTTTTAAGATTAAACGTCCTTATCGCAAATCGGAATCCAAAGTAATAGATAACCGCAAAGACCAAACCAACCGGAATAACGATCCATGCATTGGTTTGCGGATTAATTAAACCGAACAGTACGTAATCGATCAACCCACCTGAAAACGTCATCCCGATTTTTACGTCCAGTAAATGCATGGTCATGAACGATAGACCCGCAAACAAACAGTGAATCCCAAAAAGTACCGGTGCAACAAATAAGAATGCAAATTCAAGTGGCTCAGTAATCCCCGTCAAGAAAGATGTAAGCGCCGCAGAAGCCATCAAGCCCCCGACTATTTTCTTTCTTTCCGGTCTTGCTTCATGATAAATGGCCAAGGCCGCAGCTGGTAACCCGAACATCATGAATGGATACTTACCAGTCATGAAGGTACCTGCCGTTAAATTCTGTACACCATCTTTAATTTGTGCCATGAAGATGGCTTGGTCTCCTCTGACTGGCGTTCCCCCGCCTTGAGGGATGTAGCTGCCAAATTCGAACCAAAATGGCGAATAGAAAATATGATGCAATCCAAAAGGAATCAACGCACGTTCTACAACCCCAAACACGAAAGCTCCCAGAGTCAGGTTGGCACCCAACATATTTTCAGAAAATGAATTTAACCCCGATTGAATCGTCGGCCAAACCAAAATCATCAACAACCCAAGGATAACTGCGCTTGCGGCCGTTACAATTGGTACAAAACGTTTACCTGCAAAGAATCCTAAATAAGAGGGCAGTTCAATTTCATAAAATTTATTATACATAACAGCAGCCATG
Source organism: Peribacillus aracenensis (assembly GCF_025175645.1). Lineage (NCBI taxonomy): Bacteria > Bacillati > Bacillota > Bacilli > Caryophanales > Bacillaceae > Peribacillus > Peribacillus aracenensis. Next base: position 63,070 of record NZ_JANZMJ010000032.1, on the reverse strand, counting down.
ACACCGACAATAATACCGCCGAACACGCCCGTTCCCAACGTCGGGATTCCCAGAACATTGCTATACACCGCACCATTGTTCTCAATGTCGGCAGCGTCAATCCCGAGAACGGTTCCCATCGTTACATTCATAATCAAGAACCCGATAATCGCAGCCAGGCCTGCAACACCCTCTCCGCCAGCTAACCCAATCGCGACCCCAACAGCAAACAACAAGGGAAGATTCCCAAAAATAATATTTCCGGCATTCTCCATTACCGATGCAACCATTTCCACTCCGCCACTCGCAAGAAACGGGGCGATATCCAACAAAGTTTCGTTTTGCAATGCATTACCAAACGCAAGCAAAATTCCAGCCGCCGGTAAAATGGCTACAGGAAGCATCAAAGCTTTTCCGATTTTTTGCAAAACACCAAACAACTTCTTAAACATAGGCTTTCCTCCTCTTTACTGTTTTTTCCACGCTAATAAAACGGTTACATTAAACGATGGTATTCACCTTCCCACGCATCAGAATTCAAATACAAAAAAAGGCATAAGCAAAGATAGGATTGAAATGAAAATTCAGGTATATAATACCCTCTTTCATAACAATCATTCTCCTCACTTATGCCTGATCGAATCAGTAACACGTAGGTTAATGTTCTTTTATTTTATTTTCTTTTGTAATCGTTGGATATGCATCGTTAAATAGACAGCTTCCGCATCACAAACCGGTTTGCCTAATTTCTGCTGCATAATTTTTATTAGCTTCCAAGAGATATTGTAACACAGAGGATATTCTTCTTTCAATAGCATTGCTATTTTTTCGGGTTCCTCAACTTTTTCCCCAGCCAACACCCTATCTATCATGAATCTTAAATGACGGACCAAACGTGAATAGTCTATGCTATCCTTATTAATTTGTACGTTGAGCTGTTCCTCAACGACTTGGATAAGATGATAGATTAACTGCGAATGCTGATTGACTTCCGATAAGTCTTTATTTGATATTGCACTATGAATATGAAGCGTAATAAAACCGATTTCCCCTTGGGGCAGGCCTATGCCTGTCTTATCTTGGATTAATTCGATTACATCAACAGCAATATCATGTTCAAAAGGATAAAGGGTTATCGTTTCTTTCAAGAATGGGTTTTTGATAGTCATTCCTTGTGAAACTCGCTGAAGGGCGAACAATAAATGATCAGTTAAACCGACATGTATGTGTTCATTGAGTTTCCCAGTTACCCGATCGTTAATGAGATGAATGGATTCTATAATGGCAGCTTGAAGATTTTGATCGATCTGCGGCAAAAGTTTTTTGTAACTTTCCTGTTCCTTAACATTTTTCAGGACAAACGTTTTATCCGCAAGTTCCGGACTTAACTCTTCGCCTTTCTTTCGGTTGAAGCCTAAGCCCTTTCCAATAGAAACGACTTCTCCATACGATGGATGCGTGGCAATCACCACGTTATTGTTCAAAACCTTTTCAACGATAAAACCATTCATTTTTCTCCCTCTTTTTTTCTCAAAGTCATCCTTATGCACCATACAGAATAAAGTACTTAGTCCTTTTACTATACACGATATGAGCTTTCTCTTACAACATGAAAGAAGAGCCCCGAAATCCGGGACTCTTCTTTCTTACTTGCATTATTACTTCAAGAAAATGAAATATAGCAGGAAGACGACTCCAAGACCCCACATGATCGGGTGAACCTCTTTAGCTCTACCTTTCATCGACATGGTGATTGGATAGAATATGAATCCGCAAGCTATACCTGTCGCAATTGAATAGGTCATAGGCATCATGATGACCGTAAAGAAGGCCGGAACCGCAATTTCGAACTTTTGCCAGTCAATATTTTTAAGTGATGATGCCATCAATACTCCGACTATAACCAATGCCGGCGCAGTCACCGCAGATGTCACAACTGAAAGAAGCGGGAAGAAGAAAAGGGATAGGACAAACAGTAAGCCTGTCACCACAGCAGCGAAACCGCTTCGAGCACCAGCAGCAACACCTGATGTAGACTCTACATATGATGTCGTGGTGGATGTACCAAGAATTGCACCTGAAACGATGGATAATGAATCAGCAAGTAATCCTTTTCCCACTCTAGGTAGAACATTATCCTTCATTAGTCCAGCTTGTTGCGCAACAGCCACTAACGTACCGGCTGTATCAAAGAAAGCTACGAACAAGAAGGTCAATATCACGATTAGCATTTGACCAGTGAAGAGATCACCGGGATTTCCGAAGGCATCGAACGCAACCCCGAATGTTGGCGCTATGCTAGGAACGGCACCGATTATTTTCTCCGGCACCGGAACTTGCCCAAAGATCATTCCTGCAATGGCCGTGATGACCATACCTACGAACACGCCGCTTTTGACGCCTCTCGTCATCAAAATGACGGTTACGACAATTCCGAACACAGCCAATAAAGTATTTCCTGATGTCAAGTCGCCCAGTCCGACAAGTACGCTGTCATCATTCGTTATGATTCCAGCATTCTGAAACCCTACAAAGGTAATGAACAAACCAATACCGGCTCCAACTGCGTATTTCAATTCGACCGGTATTGCATTAATGATTTTCTCACGTATTCCCGATAGGGAAAGCAAAACGAAGATTATACCTGAAATCAATACCCCTGATAAAGCTGTCTGCCAAGGAATCCCAAAACCAAGTACAACGGTAAAAGCGAAGAAAGCATTCAATCCCATGCCCGGGGCAAGCGAGATTGGATACCTGGCTATAAGTCCCATCAATATCGAGCCAATTGCGGCTGCTAAGGCGGTAGCTGCAAAAACCGCTCCGTAGTCCATTCTCAATTCATCCGGATAGTCCTCGATACTTTGTAAAGTCAGCATCACAGGGTTAACAACCAGGATATATGCCATTGAAAGGAATGTAGTTAGTCCGCCAAGTATTTCACGGCGATAATTAGTTCCCAGCTCGTTAAACCGAAAATAATTTTTCATTATGAGTCTCCCCTATCATAAAATCATAAGCCAACAGAAAATGCCCCATTCACTTTTGAACGGGGCTTGACTGCAGTCATGTAAAGAAGTGGCGGTTTATCCATACCCGCCAATCCATACACATCGTAGTCAAGCCGTTCACGGCAGCTTGGTAGAAACTTTTGGGCCATATCCCCAATATTATACGACAATTATGTTTTTTATTATTATAGGTATAGTGTACCAATCACTAAAATAATCGTCAATATACCAAACGAATATTTTTTATGCAATTTTAGGAAATGTTCGCTTTTCGCTATATATCTCTTACTTATTATGGTTATATATTCGCCAACATACGGGAAATGTAAGTAATCTACATATTCAAAAAATTATTTTAACCAAAAAAATCAGTGAAGGTTAATTCCTTCACTGACTGGATGATTTTAATCTTCTATTCCCACTCGATCGTTGCAGGCGGCTTAGACGTAATGTCATACACGACGCGGTTTACATGGTTTACTTCATTAACGATTCTCGTTGAGATGATTTCAAGTACATCCCATGGGATTCTTGCCCAATCGGACGTCATTCCGTCAATGGATGTAACCGCACGGATTCCGATTGTATAATCATACGTACGCGCGTCGCCCATTACCCCAACGCTTCGAATGTTAGGAAGCACCGTAAAGTACTGCCAAATTTCACGTTCCAAACCATTCTTTTTAATTTCCTCACGTAAGATATGGTCAGATTCACGAACGATTTCAAGTTTTTCATCTGAAATTTCGCCTAATACACGAATACCTAAACCTGGACCCGGGAATGGTTGACGCCAAACGATTTCATCCGGAATGCCCATTTCACTTCCAAGTGCCCGCACTTCATCCTTGAATAGAGTGTTCAAAGGCTCAATCAATTTAAATTGCATATCTTCCGGCAGACCGCCAACGTTGTGATGCGATTTAATTGTTTGTGCAGTGGCCGTACCACTCTCGATAATGTCTGTGTAAAGTGTACCCTGTGCAAGGAAATCAATTCCTTCGAGCTTCGTTGCTTCGTCATCGAATACATAGATGAACTCGTTACCGATGATTTTCCGTTTTTGTTCCGGATCTGAAACGCCAGCAAGTTTCGATAGGAAACGGTCTTTTGCATCGACCTTGATTACGTTCATATTGAAGCCTTCACTGAATGTTTCCATTACACCTTCGGCTTCCCCTTTACGAAGTAATCCATGATCAACGAAAATACATGTCAGCTGGTCGCCAATCGCTTTATGGATCAATACAGCAACCACGGATGAATCCACACCGCCGCTCAATGCGCATAACACTTTTTTATCTCCGACCGTTTGGCGGATTTTCTCCATCTCAATTTCAATGAAGTTCTCCATCGACCAGTCACCTTTACATCCACAAACGCCGAATACGAAATTTTTCAAAATGTCATTCCCGTATACCGAATGACGGACTTCAGGATGGAATTGCACGGCATACAATTTACGTGACTCGTCACTCATAGCCGAAATTGGGCAAGACGGGTTCGTCCCATCAACTTTGAAACCTTCAGGCGTTTCCACCACTAAATCACCATGGCTCATCCAGACGATTTGTTCTTTCGGCAGGTCGCTGAATAACTTAGACTCATTTTGAATGGAAAGTGTCGCTTTTCCGTATTCACGGTTTTTCGCTGGCTCCACCTTACCGCCAAAATGTTTAGTCATAAGCTGCATTCCATAACAAATACCGAAAATCGGAAGGCCCATTTCGAATATGCGTTCATCACAACCAAATGCATTTGCATCATAAACACTGTTCGGACCACCTGAGAAAATAATTCCCGTTGGGTTCATTTTCTCGATTTCTTCTACAGTAATTGTATGAGGATGAAGCTCACTGTACACACCAAATTCGCGGATACGACGAGTGATCAATTGATTATATTGGCTTCCGAAATCAAGTACTACGATCATTTCCTGGTTTTTTTGCAATTCTGTTTTCCCCGGCACAAACGTCACCTCTATCAATGTAATTCACTCATAAAATCGAGTGATAATTTCTTATAAAAAATATTATCATAAAAAAAGAAAAACTAAAAATCCACCCTCAAAAATACAGAAAAAGTATAGACGAAGGCAGATTTTCAGCTTTCCTGTTAAAATCCGCCTTCATAGTCAAATCATTTACGGTGATTCGGTAGAAACTTTCGATCCATATTATCGAGGATATATGAAGGATATATTAGTTTAAGTTAGTTTTTGTTATTGTATCAATATAATAAAAACCTGGTCAAGAGCTAGTTTTTCTCATTAAACTTTCCCAAGCCTTTTGAAAGTGTTTCCATTCGCCATCTTCCACGTCTCCACGATATATCATTAACTCGTATTTAGCCGTTAATTCACTCATCTCATCCGTATCGTACACTGCATCCACATAGGCGGCGTACTCCCTTAAAGTTTGCCCCTCCGGACGAACCAAACCAGCTCGTTTTAACTGTTTCAATAATATTAAATAGGCAGTCGAGAAATGAGCACCGGTTTTCTTTCTATAACGAAGAATCTGCAGATGGGGAATCCACTTCCTTCTGAAGAAATAACCAATAGAAGCAAGTATCAATACACCTGACAGTGTGATGGCAGTCCATTTTAAGAACCATTCCATGTTCCCTGTTTTCAAGGGTGATCGAGTTTCCCTATCAGGTGTATCATGACGTTCCTTGGCCTCTTTCCTTGTTTGCTCTTTATTAATTGGGGTTTCTTCAGTGTTCTTCACTTCCTGTTTCCATTCCGAATCGTAAAATTCAACTTCCCCATCAAAACCCTTTGTCGGCTCGAAGGGAACCCAGCCTATCCCTGCAAAATAAACCTCGACCCAGGAATGTGCATTATTATTGGTCACCTTATAAACGGACTCGCCATCAAGGATTGATTTTTCCCCTTCCGTATAACCCTTTACCCACCTTGCAGGCATATTGGCGGCTCTTAGTAAAACGACCATTGCACTTGAAAAATTATCACAATACCCTATCTGTGTCTCGAATAAGAATTGATCGACATAATCTTGATTGCTCTCCGGATAGGGAATATCGTCCTTAGAATAAATGAATTCAGGTCCGTCAAAATAATCCTCAATGACTTTTGCTTTATCGTACCAATTTGTTTCATTCCTTATTAGCCGGGATGCCAATTCATATATCCGGTTTGGCAATCCCTCTGGAAGCTGAGTGTTTTTTTCCATTATTAAATCCATCGACCCGTCGGGATCCGTTACCTTCCTTAACTCAGCTATATCAAAACTCTGCATATCATAGCTAAGCTCATACTCTTTCAGGGAAAGTCGTTCGCCATTATCCTGTTCGGAAATAACTTTGTCCATCCCCTGATAATATTTGAAATCCTTCCCGTTTTTGGCCTCAATCTTTTTTAAATACCCGGATTGCGGATGAAGGATATGGGAATATGGTTCCATCATGGACACATTTGCCGTCATTCCTTCTGTCCTCACCACTTCAGTAACGTCATGAAGACCTAAAGATGCCATATCCTGTCCGTTGGAAAAAGTGTGAAAGTCCGTTTCCAGTATGGAATCCCACCCTTTACCGGTATAAATATCCTTGTTCTCGACTTTCCAGTAATGTCCTGCAGGAGCATTATTATAAAAAACGATGGAACTATCCGGCTCTATCGAACCGCCAAGCTCCGAATCGTCTTCATCATATCCCACACTTTTCCGCTTCGAACCGCCTTCTTCTTTCCCCGCTTTATCAGAATAAGAAGTAATATAAGGCACCGGGTCCGGCCACTGCGGAGAGAGCTTCGGGGCAGCGAAACCAACAAGGACACTTACCAATATCATGCCGGTCAGCATCAAGATCCACTTATTGATGGAAGCCATCGGAAACTTGATCCTCTCCTGTATCGTCAGTCGCAGCAGGGACAGCAGGCCTAGCATCAAGAAGCCGATGATGATTATTCTAATCATTGCCATATCCCCCGCATAAGGAGTGAATGTGTCAAGCACAGATATAAAAATCACCGTTAACATAAAAAAGAAAAAGATGCTTTGCCTCACCATCACCCAGTAATGGATCAAGTATGTTACAAGCCAAAGAAGGACAAAAAATAACAACGATCGAAATGGATTTGTGATCAACTCCCAATTCCCATCATATATAAAACCAAGATTGCCCTTAAAATCCGCTAGAAATCCTTTCAGCCATGACAATTGAAATAAAGCGTCTTTTGAATGGAGGAACTGTAATGAAATCATTATATAAGCACTATTGAGAATTACTCGGATTGACCAATGTAGGCGGAAATAATGCAGCAGCAGGGAATAGAGCAAAAATAAAATAAAAATGATGATATTACCTGTATCGGTGAGTTTATCGACAGGCCTTAACCATTCAGTAATCAACAACAGACCAAATACATACATCAAGACATGCATGAACCTTTCCAACTTATCGGTAGTGACATTCACTTTGCCATCACCTCTGATCTATCAAACTTTAGTTGGCCCTGTTCAAAAAAGCTAACCTTCAACCCCCTCGAAACAGCTGTAGAACTTGACAACCTTTCCTCATCAGTAAGATTTGCCTGTTTCTTAACACATAACATTAATCCCTGATTAGGCTGGAAAGCACTCAATATGTCCACTTTTTCTAAAGTTAAGTCTGAAACGATGAATATCACAGCAGCGTTTGCCGGAAGAATTCCCTTCCTGACATTTTCATTCAAAGCGTTTACAGCACTCGGCTCTTCTTTAACAAGTCTGTAAAAAATCTTTCGTTTCTGGTTATTGCCTGCTGCTGCCGGTATGATCATCCTCGACCCCATACTCACATACCCAATTTCCATGCCTTTCTTTAACATGGCGTGAGCAACGGAAGCAGCCATTACAATGGATTCTTCGAATAAATCCGACGGCTTTTCATCAAGCATGATGAATACATCCCGGCTTTTCTGCACTTCGAATTCCTTCGTCATGATTTCACTCGTTCTGGCCGTCGCCTTCCAATTAATCCATGACAACTGATCGCCTGGCTGATATTCCCTTACTCCGGATACCACTGAATGTTCCCGTTGTGTTTTCTTTGTTGAAACCACTGTCCCCTGATTGAACACTCGATCAAAATCACTGTAGGCAAGCTCATGATAACGAGGAAAAACAGTTATTTTCAGAGGTGAACTATATATCGCTTCCTTTTCGACTAACCCGAAAAAGTCCCCAACCCAAAAGCGGATCGATTGAAACGAATGCTCTCCACGCTCCATGTCTTCCAAGGTATATGACATGCTGAAGGTACGCCTGAATCCTGGAAAGATAATGATTTTCCTTTGGAATCCCCTATCCTCCAGACGCTGAGGCAATTCCTCCTCTACCACCATAAATAATAGGGGCAGCCGGTTTTTACGGGTAAACGTCAATGCTATTTCAACAGATTCGCCGGCCTGGCATTCCCTTTTATTGACCTTTCTCTCAACGATCAAATCATGCAGCGGATAAAACAGCAGAATCAAAGCGTACACAGAAAACGGCAAAAATGAATAAAAAATGAACCAACTGACAAAACCACCTTGAAACATTGCATAGCAAAAGGAAACGGTCATGAGTAATACAAGTCCGACCACACTCATATTTCCCCTTAAAATGTTGATGAATTTGCGCATTAGGTCATAGCCCGCTTTACGGGCACCTGTGTTGTCGCCACAACTTCATGTATCACCATTCCAGCATCGAAGCCATCATACTTCGCTTCGGGTTTCAAAATAAGCCGGTGGGAAAATACGAATGGAACCAAATATTGAACATCGTCCGGCAGAACATAGTCCCTGCCCTGGATCAGCGCGTAAGCCTGGGCTGCCTTCATCAAGGCTATCGATCCACGCGGGCTTACACCTAAATAGACCCCTTCATGCGTACGTGTTCGATTCGCCAATTCAACAATATATCGTTTTATTGTGTCATCCACTATCACAGCTTTTACCTCAGCCTGTAATTCTATCAATTCATCCAAGGTGATGACGGCTTCCAGCTCATCAAGCGGTACCGTGTATTGAGCTCTATTAAGAACCTCTATCTCTTCTTCCACACCCGGATAGCCCATTTTCATTTTTAATAGGAATCTATCCAATTGAGCCTCCGGAAGCGGATACGTCCCCTCGTATTCGATCGGATTTTGTGTCGCCATTACGAAGAACGGCTTCTCCAATCTCCTTGTGACACCATCAATCGTCACACTTGCCTCTTCCATGGCTTCAAGTAATGCAGATTGAGTTTTCGGCGAGGTCCGGTTAATTTCATCGGCTAAAATAATATGTCCCATTATCGGACCTGGCCTAAAAATGAATTCTTGTTCCTTAGGATTGAAGATCGAAACACCAGTAACATCAGAAGGAAGTAAATCAGGTGTGAATTGAATTCTCTTAAAGCTTGCACCTATAGATTTTGCCAGTGCCCTTACCATGACTGTCTTCCCCACGCCCGGAACATCCTCCAATAAAACATGTCCACCGGAAAGGAGTGCCACGATACTTAGTTCTGCTATATCCCGTTTTCCGATAATCACCTTTTCGATATTCCCCAGAACCATTTCCAGTTTTTGATTGACCTGCTTATAAATCATTCTCTACCTCCCGGGATTCACAGTATCACCATTATTTCATACCTTTTCTATATCAAAATTTTACATTAAGCTCCAATTAAACCTTACATTGTAAGTTTACTAGATATTCGGTAAACCATAAACGAATTTGTCCTAAATTATTAATGCGGTCTATTGAAAAAAGGTATGGTAAACTGTTGCTAAGTGAATATGAATCTTGCAGAAAAAGGTGCTGCATGGTCAGCTTAATAGGGAATTCGGTTTAAAACCGAAGCTGTTTCCGCAACTGTAAGTGCTAATGAAATAAGATGTTTACAACTATTTGAGGTTGTAATCGCTCGCCGATTACCGGCCATTTAACCCAAATGGGAAGGTTCTTAGAGTAAAATGACGCACAAGCCAGGAGACCTGCCTTTTTTCATCGTATTATGCTCTTCGGAAGATAGGAGATTGCACGGCTCTCCCATCTTTTTCTACTACAGATACATAGAAGCCTGAAGCCGACCAAAACTCTTGGTCGGCTATTTGTCTTGCTGGGAAAAGCAATACGGAGGTCATCCACCCAATACGTAAAAGGAGGAAGATTTATGGCAAAGAAAGACTTTCGTTTTTTATGCTATCCGATCATCAGGGCAATGAAGCCACGCCGCACCGATCAGTACATTTTAAGGAGACCTCCTTTCTGTCTTGTTTATGCTAAAATGAATGCAATCCACTCATAAGATATAAGAGGTACTGATCATGTATAAAAAATTTTTCATTTTAATCTTCGCAGCCGCCCTTCTTTTAGGGCATATTAAAACCGTTATGGATATGTAACAAAACAGCCCGATTCCTGACTTTTGCCAGGAATCGGGCTGTTTTCATTTTCGATTAACATCACCATTCAGCTTCCCCATTTTCGGGATAAGGATAAAAAACAAACAAACGACCAAAAGTGCCAAAATGATGCCGAGCAATATTGTTAGGTCAAAATTAAGGGAAGGCTCTGTTTCTTCTTCGCTTCTCGTTCGAATGGCGACTTCCGAGAATAATCCAAGCTGTTCTGATTTTGAAGCGATGGTATTATTCTGATTCTCTTTTACAGGAGATAGAAACAGTGAGTCCTTCACCGAGTCAACGGCATCATATTTCCCTCTTTCAAAAGTGAGGTCCTTTTGTTCTTCAGGCAGTTTCCGCTTCTGTTCCAACAATCCTTCTTCATGGAAATACTCCGTTTGAATATCAATATCCTTTTCTTGATATTCATTGGGCTCCACCATGGGTTCCTCTACCGCCCCGCCATGAGGTGCATGGCTAAAAAACAGGATGAGCAAGACAGGCATTACATATTTATTCCACTTCATGGGCCATTGCTCTTCTTTCTGTAAGACGCTTCACTATATATGGAATGATCGTTGCAATAAGCGTCAGCACAATCAAGATGATACTAGCCGGAATGAATGCCGACTGATTACCGAATTGTATGGACATGTATACGTCCGCAACCGGGTGGTCTACATTGAAATTAGGCATGATTAAATCCAATAATGGAATGGTAAAGAAACTGATCAAACCAATCACCAGGATAGCACCGACAAACGGCCCAATCGAGAACGCTAGTCGGGTAAACGCTGCACAGAAGAATAAAAGCAGGACGGTGAATACGGTCCATTTAATCTCCTGCATATCTCCCAGCGGATAGATCTTCAAACCATACATGCTGATGATTAAACCTACGATCAGGTTCAATAAGGTAAACAAGGCCGCATGGACCATCATTGGAATGGTTTCATAATGATGCAGGAAGAAACCAATCAATAACCCAGAGATGAGAATGATCACCAACATGACGATCGGCGGGATATTAACCTTTTCCTGATGAAGGACTTCCCCGCTGATTTGTACGGGATTCGCTAAATATTCGTACACATACCCATTCTGCTGATCATCGACTAGAGTATTGTTCAAGACACTATATACATCCGTCTTGATTCTTTCGGTTGAGTCTACATTTTGGGACCAATTGTCATTAAGCTGATCGGCCCTTTCCTGTACTGACCCCACTTTCGCTTGCAGGTCCGCTGTATCCTTCGTGACCGTGTCCTGTCGTTCCGCTACAGAATTGACAAGTTCGGAAATGAAGCCGACAGTTGTTGCCGTATTGTCTTGAAGTGATACAAACATTTCTCCATCAAGATTAACTGGAGGTTCAGCCTCCATTTCAGGAACTTCCATATGATCTGACAAATTGGCAGACACTTCTTGAGCCTTTCCGGTAATTGCCGCTAATTCAGCTAAAGTGGCTTTCTGCCCCGTTTCAACGTTGGCATCATATTCTTTCATATAACCCTTAATGGACTCTGAGAACATGCCGAAGTTCTCATTGACTCCTGCTAAGCTGGCTTTAACGAGTTTCGCTTCTTCATCTACGTTTCCGGAAACCCCATTTTTCAAGTTTTCCAATTCTTTTATATTGGCTGCAAATACCTTATCTACATTTGCTTCCGTGACTCTTTCAGCCAATTCTCCATAAGATGAGAGTGAACCGTAATAGGCAAGGAGGGTAGTTGAATCCCGATTGGTGATAGGATTCTCAAAGGCCCTCACCAGCACCGCTCGCCTTTCTCCCCCCACTTTTCCAAGAAGTGACTGTTCGAGAGTCTTGATTTCTGCTATGGCCTCATCGATTGTCATACTCTGGATGTCCTGTAATTTTTGAATATCTTCCTGTGACTTTTTCCATTGGTCACCTAAATCCTTATAATTCGTGCCGAGTTCATTATAATCAGCTTGTAATTGCGTAAACTGTGCCAGCAGCTCATTATACGAATCTACCAGTGTATTGAACTCAGTTATCACTTGGTTATAATTTCCTGTCCTTCCGTTTACCGTTCCGCTGAGATTATTGATTTCCGTTTGGAGTTCTGCGGTAAGGTTGTTGATTTGTTCAGCAGCTCCTTCACTTCCTTCTGCCGGCACCAAACTTTCAAGTGCCGTGTTGATTCCAGTGATTTGATCCAGCAGTACCTGTAGCGACAGTTCATCAATCGGGTCCTTCTTTTCAGGTGCAGCAACCGATTCATCTTTGCCCGTTTCCGTTTCGATATCTTCTATAGGCGTCGTTCCTTCACCAATGACTTCCCCATCACCAGAGCCGCTTGCAAGATTTCCTCTTTGCACAAGCAATGTAGACTGAAGGTTATCAAGACCCGCCTCTTCCGATTGTTTCAATCGTTCAATCGAGCTTTGTTGATCTTGGGTGATTTTCGTAATTTGTTCTACTTGTTTGTCTTTCATGCTTGTTGAAAATTGTTCCAATTCATTACTGCTGGAATCAATCTTCTGCTGCATGATACCAACATTCTCACTAATGCCTTGATCATTAAGGCTGTATTTCGTATTCATCCCTTGCTGAATCTCCGGTATCGACTGGTTCCCTTCATTCAGCACCTTGTCATATGATTGAACACTCTCGTTGACAAGTTGCTGATTTTGAGCCGAAGCCTTCTCAAAAAGAATACTTTGAGCTTTTTGATATTCCTCAAAAGAAACTACATCTTCTACAAAGGAGGCCATTTGAGTCTTGGTGTTCCCTATTTCATCCATTGTTTCATTACTCGTTTTACCAGCATCCTTCGTTTGGGCAAAGACTCCTTCAAGCATGTCCTTATGCTGCTTGATTTCGCCGGCAAGGCTTTCCGAGCTTGGAGTATAAAACTCATACATCGTGTTTTGAAAAGCGATTTCTTTAGCAAGGACATTATCGAACTTCTTACGGATGTCCTCTACCGATTGGGAAACATAGCTCCAATACTGTGTTGAAATATGCTTATTCATTTTACTCTTTGTCTTCTCTAATTCCTTTTGTACCTTTTCCATGTTCTCTGCATTCAAACTAGGTTGTACCTTGTATTTTATTCCCGCCTTGACAGGCTGTTCATCATCGAACGTATAAATATTCTCTGAAAAATCGGATGGAAAATATATAACTGCATCATACTTTTCATTTGCAAGCCCACTTTCCGCCGTACTTCTATTAACCACAAACCACTGATATTCAGAATCCTTGTCCAATGTAGTAACAAGCTCTGAGCCCACGAAAATAGGATTATTATTAAATTCAGTGCCATTATCTTCATTTACAATGGCGATTTCACGAGAAGCCGTTTCTGTCTTTTTCATTGGATTTTGGCCAATATAAGAAAAAAACAAGACCGGCAGCGCTAAGATCACCAGTATTTTACCGATTAATAGCATCGGTTTTATTTTTTCAGACACTCTCTTGCACTCTCCTTCTTTCTTCACTTAGTGGTATTTGGATTTTACTCTCCTGGCCATTCAGCACAAAGTATCCGTAACCCGGCTGTATTTCTTCTTCTTTTCTGGAATAGGAGAGGGTATACAAGCTTTGGTCCGATTTTTTAATAAGCAAAACAGCCTGTCTGACTTGTTTCAATTCGGTTGTCAAAGAATCATACCCCTTCGTGAAGTCGTTGGCATTTCCAGCGACAACCAGACTAAACCCGAGGTGGCTGTACTGTTTCATCAAACTGCTGATCCTATCCTGAATCCTGCCGTCTATCGTTTGCTGGATCCTTGAAATGCTATCTATGACAAACATGATCCGTGAGAATTCCAGTTGCTTCATCGGTTTATTTTCCAATGCCGCTAGATAACTTCGTTCACGTTCTCCAAATATTTCAGAGATATGATCGAGCCATTCGGTTATCTGATCTTTTGTTTCCACATAGCTCACCTTCTCCTCTATAGCATAAGAGGATAGACCACGGTCAACTCCGTCAAATAAACCAATTTCCCCAATTTCCTGTGTAAGCATCGATTCCAAGAGCACTTTAAGGACATTCGTTTTCCCTTTACGTGACTGTCCTACGACAAGCAGGAATGGATTGGAATTCAACTCCACGAAAACAGGTGCAACACTTTCCTCTGAAAGCCCAATTGGAATGGAATCCTTCTTAATGGCTTGTGAGCAGTAACTCTTGAAGCTGCTGGAATCAAGATATGCCGGTAACATCGGAATCGCCGGCGGTTTGGCTGTTTCCTTATATGTAACCTTATGTTCTGCCACGGCTTGTTTCATTTCTTCCAAGACGGCTATATCATCCGTACCATCGGCTGGTAGATAAACCTGCGTTAGATAGGTTTGGTCCTTTTTCACCAACGCCCTACCCGGAACAGGTTCATTTTCATAAGGGGTTCTCCCCAAAACTGAATATTGTTCCGAACTGTCCATTAAGTAATGGACGACCTTCGTCTTAAGACTATTCATTAACGGCTGGCGAATCGCATTGATTCTCGTTGCCGTTAAGATCATGAATATTCCAAGTGATTGTCCATCACGTGCAAACTGAACGAATTGCGCTTCCTGGTCTTGCATCTCATCCTTCACTAAGTCGAAATTGTCGACCACGATATAAATAATCGGCAATTTATCTTCCACTAATGCATTATAAAGCTTTATGTTACTAAGCTCCTTTTCTGAAAAAAGCTGCTTACGCCTTTCCATTTCCCCCTTCATGAATAACATGAACTTTTCAATTTTCCTTAACTCATCGAACCTGAAGTATTCCCCTGTATGAGGCAGCTGTCGCATTGGCAATAGAGCGCTATTCCCGAAATCGAAAATATAATAATGCAGCTCTTTTGGACTGAATTGATCTGCAAAACTAAAAAGAAGTGTCAAAACGGTGGTTGATTTGCCGTATCCGGAAGAACCAAAAACCCCAACATTTCCATCTTCAATCCAGTTATATACATAATTTGTCTGGCTCTGCAATTCGGGCTCATCCTTCATTCCCAAGTGGAATTGATTGCTCGTCAAGCTTCTTTCAGCATTTCTCGATAAACGATTTGAAAGAGGCGGCAGCCATGGGCTTGCCAGCTTCTTAATATCCATTACTTCCTGTGTCGCCACAATTCGATCTGCCACGGCTTCAATTTCACTAATCTTTTCTCTCTTCATATTAGTGATCTGTTCCGATACATTTGAGATTTGAACAAGACCGAGGTCCGTGACAAGTGCCACTTCATCCTCAGATCCAACCGTATCCTCTAAATATGGTGCACCGCTCCACGCAGACTGGAACAATTCATAAACCTCGTTATTTCCTACCTGCAAATATCCCCGTCCGGTGACAGTAATATTTGCCGCATCACTATTTTTAAGAATTTCCTTACTATCATTGGCATCCTGCACTTTCAAGGAAATTTTAAAACGGGCATTGCTCCAAATCTGGTTATCAATTACACCGCCCGGCTTTTGTGTAGCAAGAATTAAATGAACTCCCAAGCTCCGTCCAATACGCGCCGTACTCACTAATTCACGGATGAAATCCGGTTCTTCGTTTTTAAGTTCCGCAAACTCATCTGATATCAAAAATAAATGCGGTAACGGTTCATCCGCTTTGCCTTCTTTGTATAAGTCCGTGTAATCGTTGATATGATTGACTTCATATCGATCGAACAAGCGCTGGCGTTTCTTCAATTCACTATTGATGGAGGCTAGTGCCCTGGCACTGAAGTTCTTGCTTCCCTCAATATTCGTAATGACTCCGAGCAGATGCGGAATCTGCCTGAATGGCTGTGCCATTCCCCCACCTTTATAATCAATGAGCAAAAAAGCAACTTCATGCGGATGATAATGAACGGCTAATGATAGGATGTAGGTTTGCAGTAATTCACTTTTCCCCGACCCTGTCGTCCCAGCAACCAATCCATGGGGGCCATGGGCCTTTTCATGCAAGTTCAATTCAACCCTATCCGTTTTCCCCTTCAATCCAATGGGAACTGCCAAGGATTTGGAAGACTGATTGGTCCGCCAGTTTTGGCTAATAGGCAGATCTTGCACTTCACGAACTTTCAATAATTCCAGAAATGATACTGTTTCCGGTATGGAATTGTTCATGCCTTTTTGATGATCTAGTGAACGCAGCGTACGTGCATATCGCTCATTCCCTTCTTTTGAATGGGCATCAAGTTTAAAAGGAGTATGAACGGCCTTCGTTTGCTGGATGAGAATTTCACCTTCAAGATCATTTATATACTTCACAAGCGTATGGACATTTTCAGTCAAACTTTCTTTTGCATCCGCCGCAAAAATCGTCGAGATACCTAAATCGTCTGTTTTACCTTCTAAATATTCCAATATGACATGCTCCGCAATTAAATTACGATCCGTGACAATAAAGACAAAATGGGGAGTAAATCTCATTTTCCCTTTGTTCTCATCCAAATCCCTTTCCCTCAATAGCTGATAAATCGAGGTCAGTAGCTGGTCACGTGATTGCTCATTATATATAAAGCCTTTTGCATAGGCATGCGGCAATTGAAAGTGAGGGAGCCATTTCATCCATTCCCATTCTTGGTAATCCTTTTCCGGAAAAATGGCCACAAATCGAACATCATGATAACTATGAAAAAAGGCCAGCTGCCCAATCAATTGTTGCAGCTCCCGTTTAACAATCGATTCCTTTCCGACCAGGCCCATCGATCCGCTTGATAAATCGATGGATAACGGAAGATCATCCAGGTTTTTGTATACATCCACAAGTTCTTGCGACTGCTCAAGTAAATCATCTATATCCCGATTGGACATATCGCTACTATTTACCGATACCTCATAACTTGAGGGTATGGTCGCCGTTCCGATCTTAAAGTGCAGGGCATCTTCACTTTCCAAAGTTCGCTCCCATATACGGTCGCTGATACTTTCAGTGAGAAGCTTCATCCTTTCAAAAGAAGGGTAATGATAGAAAAGCACATTCTTTTGTGTCTCAGACAGCTCTTGCAATTCTTCCCTCTTCTGCTCTAGATACCTGGTATATACACGTTGGCGTTTTTCTTCTCTAGATTTTTGCTTCTTTTTGTCTTTAAAGTATTGTACCGTCGAGGTAACTAAAGTCGTTGTGAACATCACAATCGATATGATGATGAAAATGCCCCGAGGCTGAATGACCGTGATGACCCCCATGACGATTAACATCATTAAAGGCGGCATAAGGATTAGCCATAACCCTCTATTATTATCTTCCGATTCCTGGCTCGGAAAAGATATTGTCACTTTCTCATCCGGCAATTCGTAGATCATCCTTGGTGTCCTGCGATATTGTGGATAGTTTTTTTTCATTTCAGAAATTGGCTTCTTCATTTTAGATAAAGATGTTTCATAGCTCTCGGCACAGTGAATCATCAATAAGTCGCCTTCAACCAACCTAAGCGCCATATTCGGCCAGCAAATCAGATCACCATTTTGAATGGGAACAGTCTTCGTCACCCTTTCACCATTCAGGAATATCGTGCTATTTTCCTTTGGCATGAGAAGCCACTGCCCTTTATGAAGCAAAAAGGAAAATCCATTGCCTGAAACTGGTCCTTCTTTACAAATGGTCGCTCCCACCTTGGCCGATAAAGTGACTTCTTTCAAATTGCCTATATAATAGAGGCTTTCTTCCAATTCCCCTGCTGTATAAAAAATCCCGACCGTTTCTTCTCCTTCATGAAAGGTGAAGCTTTGGAATGGCTTTACATCGCCAAGTTTCTTGTCCTCTCTAAACACCTCATATCCATCAAGTTCTTCCTGTTTTTTTAGCTTGATGGAACCATGTTCAAAGGGAATGGAATAAACCGTGATCGTATCCTGTTTTGATGGCCCAATCGTAATTGGACCGTTATGATCGTCCTTGATCGTAAAGGATTGGTAGGTCTCCTTAGAATAAATCCATAATAAACTCATTAAATCTCACCTCCGCAAAAGGCCCATTGCTCACTCTTTGCTTTTCTCTTTTTCTTCAGATGATTTATTGGAGGAATCCTTGGAAGCAGATTCCTTTTCCGCTTCTTCTTTTACAGCAGGTTTTGCCTCCGCTGCGCCTTTATCCTCTATATTCGATTCTGTTGAAGGCTGGTTCTGATCTTCCTTTTCCTCCATTTGCTTTTGCAATTCCTTTATTTCCTTTTCATATTGGGACAACTCAGTATCAACTTCTTTAATTTGCGTTTCCTTTTCTTCCCCTGAAAGGTTATCGTCCAACTTAATTTGTTCTTTCTGGTTTACCAGCCCATACATAATCAATTCACGATCCTCCATGATTCTCGCCAAATCGATTGCGTCCTCGTTCATGCCCCTGCCTATATAAATCCAATATAGGAGATACTGACTATCGGTTTGCAATGTGATTGCATTTTCTACATTCTTCTTCCTGACATCATCTAACGGCTCATAAGTAACGTAGGACTTCGCCAGTTCATACTGAACGACATACGGCATTTTTTTCGGATCATAGTTTTCCAAACGGTCAATGACTTCACTGTATTTTTGTTTTAAGAAGCTTTCACCGCTTGCTACATATGCTTCCTGCTTAGGATGGGAGAAAAATAGTGTGTAAATCGTGAACAACAGCAGTGGCACTAGAACGATCACCGTACCCCAAAGTGTATAACGTCCCGTTTTCCATTTCTTTTCAGGGATATGCACAAATGCTTTTTCTTCCTTCTCTAAAGCATCTATCCGATTTTGAATGACCGTGGAAAGCTCATCCCAAGTCCCCGCTGCCAATATACTTTGTGATTCATTCGATAGTTTCAGTGTTTTATGGTAAAGCAGGTACTCTTCGAATGTATACTGCCCATCCACAAGCGCTGAAATCGTTGCCTTCGTTTCTTTAAATAGCTCATCTTGATCATTTTCATAAGGAGGCAAACTGTCTTTTACGCCATAATGCAAGAAATATGGGGCCAAGCTTGAATCAAAGATGATATTTTCTGGACAGACGACTAGTTGCAGGCGACTTAATTCATGATTCCTGGTTTTCTTCAAGATTTGATAAGACGCTAACCATCTACTCAATGGATTTTTATCTTTAGCTTTTGAAAATACAAAAAAAGAGGCTGGTGGATTTACTCTGATCTGCACCTCGTCCTCTGTCACTTCTATATGTTTCTGGAGAGCATCATCCGCTTCATGAATAAGCTGTAATTCCAGTGGGTCTTGCATCGATAGTTTTGCCCGTTGGAAAAGGAACGAATGCCCCTTATCATCCCTCATTATTGCAGCTTCTGTTTTTTTCTCCAGATATGAGGATTTTTTCTCATCCATTATATGTAACTCCTTTACCCCTGCTAAAGGGCTTTAGACTTTTTTCCTATAAAGAGTCCACACTTAATCCATTAGAGGATCTCAAGGCGGTCCCCCGTCGTAATTCCGCTATCAAGCAGGGTTTCATAACCTGAACATACGAACTCTTTATTCTGGACCCGCACCCAATAGCCTTCTTTAGGTGCACTGGCAATACCCTTTACCTGCCATATTATTTCCACAACCTTCTTGATGGAGCGGTAATTCGACACTTGCAAATCAAACACTTCCCCTGTATACCTGTTTAAATCGATCGTCAGTTGAATATATATGGAAACCACCTCTTTTAAAGCAAAAAAACACCACGATCTTCATAAAGAGTCGCGGCGCTTTTTCCTAGAAAATTCTTTATCTCATTGACCTAATGATTATCCGCGAATTTGACTAGCAATCTGATTATCTGTGTCTTCAAGGATTTGAGCTGATTTATTCAATTGTTGAGAAACTTCATTCAACAAACGTGCCATATCCATGAATGAAGGCTTTAATTCTTCGTACTGGCCTACGAAAGCCTCACTGGAAGAACCTTCCCAAATACCAGTTAAATGATCTCTCATTCTATCTAAACGACCAATCATATCCGTTACTTGTTGGCTTTCATTATCGTATTGTCTAGCTACATCTTTCAGTTCCGAAGGTGTTACACGAATTTGTGACATAGAAAAAACCCTCCTTTTATCTTATATAGTACATTTTAATAGAACCATACATTTTCTGCCATATAAATAAGCGCAAAGTCGAAAAATGGTAAATTATGATTATGCAAAAAAACCTAAATATGGCATTATGAAAGTCTATGTACCTGTTTTTCCAAATCTTCAAACCCGTTTTTTAGTTTTTTTTAACTTTTTACTTTTTTATGGTAAAAAAGGTTCCTTATACCTAATATTCCCGAACCATTATCCAATAATATGGTTTACACCATATTAATAGGGACTTTAGACTTTTTTTAGCCAATTAATCAAACGTTTGATTAAAGCCTGAAAATCAAACGTTTCCATACTGTTCGCCTTTAGAAATGATCGATCCCAAATCATTCAAAAATGGACATCCGATTGAACGGAGGACCTTTTTTACAAAGATATTTTGAACTGATTCCTCTTTTTTCGGTCTATTATTTCGGCGTAGGAATACGTCATATAGCGGGAATCGGTCTATCCAACAGAAACAGGCCATCTCTTCCCATAGGTTTTTGGAAAAGTGATGGCCTTTATACTTAATACATGATTCAATTACGTTGCTTAGTCATATAACCCGTTCCAAAAAATGTTTCAAAAACCGACCACTTTCAACATTTGTACAGACGCGGATTCTAGATTCGCCATCCTTTTGGCCAATTGTCCTGCCTGTTTCTTCACCCTCGGTCACCACCTTGACGTTCATCCGTTCTGTATTCACAAAACTTGAATCAACCGCAGCTCCGACAGCAAGCGGATCGTGAAGGGCGCAACCGCCCAAGCCTGGATGGGAATTTTCATATGCTTTCATATAATAATCGGTCATTTCCGCTAAAAATTTGGCGCTTTCCTTACCAGTGGCCCGCCAATCATCAAGCTTCGATTTCGACAGATATGTTTGGAGTGTCACATCAAGCCCCACTAGGGTGATTGGCAGTCCTGAAGCAAATACCTGATCAGCTGCTTCAGGATCTGATATTATGTTCGCTTCAGCATAGGGCGTTACATTTCCTGGTACGTTTACGGCACCGCCCATAATAACGACCTCTTTTACTAATGACATGATCATTGGGGCTTTTTTAATCGCCAATGCGATGTTAGTCAGTGGTCCAACTGCAATAATCGTAATTTCATGCGGTCGGCTTTTCACTTGATCGATAATGAAATCTACTGCATTTCCTTGTGATGCTTTGATGGTTGGTTCAAACTTAAGAGTATTTCCTAACCCGTCTTCCCCATGAACATGCTTCGGATATTTCTTCTTCCTTCCGCGCACCAAAGTTTGGTCAGCACCTTCAAAAACCGGAATGCGCCTATTTAATTTTTCCAAAACGGCAAGTGTATTGCGGGTCGATTCAACAACGGGCACGTTACCAAAGCAAGTGGTGAATCCGAGCACTTCCAATTCCGGAGAATTTAAAGCATATGCCATTGCCATGGCATCATCAATCCCAGTATCAACATCAAATATGATTGGTTTCAATATTTCCACACCTTCCAAAATCACTTTTTGAGAGCTTTTCCATAGAGAAATAACAAATTGGTTGCCCTCTCTTTTCTCTTTCTTATGTATCATGAAACACTGTTTTCCAATTGAATTTTAACATTCAACGATAGGCAGTTCCACAGAAAGTTAGGAATACTCTTAATTCGCAAACAATTGACAATGCCGGCCGCTTCTTGTATCGATCGGTAATAATAGTTGACCGCTCATAAATATCAATGATATAAAAAGTGAAAAGAAGAAATTATATCTTAGTAGTGACCAATTCCTCATCAACTTGTTCAATGCTATTACGTCTACTACAAAAGCAGTTATGAATACTCGCGTTTCGAATTTATGATATCCAAGGTGGAAAAAGGATGAAAATGTTTAAGTTGATTGTAGATGTCCCTTCTGCATATAAAAAAGGAACGAAATTCTTTTTAATATCACATTCAGAATTCATTGGCGTGAAAAGTTATGTATTACTGGCTGAAGATTTGAAAGGAAAGATCGAAGTAACGGAAGAGGAATTGAGGAGTAAATTCGTTTCCATCCATTGATTTAAAAAGTTCCATTTGGAAGCCGATGGGATCGAACCAGCGACTAAAAAACTGAATATGTGGAAGGAAAGGACATGTACATTATGGTGAATGTTTTCCTAAAAACTATGATTCTAATGAGCCGGAAATTTTCAGCCAGCTCATTTTTAACGAACCACATAACAAACCTTATTTAATGGTCTATTTACGAGATAACTTTCATCATATTCTATCCCACACCAGAAGAAAGCATTGTTAAAGTCTATAGCAAATCAGATAAGTTCATTCCTATACTATTTGGTACGGCTTCATTGGGCTGATTCTATATACCTTTTCTTACCAGAAGCTCCTTTACCTTCCACTCTATTGTTTTTTGCTTCACACTATCGCCATATAATTCAATAAAAGAAAGAAGTATTGGCGTATAACGATGAAGCTCCACCAGAGTGCACAAATAGAATGTTATCCTCAGGCTTAAAGGTGCCTTTTTGTATTAAATCGATGAGTCCCGCTGCCGCTTTACCCGTATATACCGGATCCAGCAAAATCCCTTCCGTTCTTGCCATTAGCTTGACAGCTTCCACCATTTCAGGTGTAGGCAAAGCATAACCCGGACCGACATACTCATCAAAGCACGTAATCTCCTCACGAGGAATTGAATGTGGAATCCCGATGTGTGCTAACGTTTCGTTAACTAGCTGATGAACTTTCTCTTCTTGTTCAGCTTTTCCTCTGCTTACGTTTATTCCAATCACTGATATTCCACTTTGGTTTCCATGAAATCCAGCCGCCAAACCAGCATGCATTCCTCCGCTGCCGCTTACACAAACAACTGCTTTCAAATCAATCCCTTGGTCAAAGGACTGTGCCAAGATCTCCTGTGCGCAAGCCAAATATCCCGTTGCACCAATGACATTCGATCCCCCAACCGGAATGATGTAAGGTCGCTGACCTTTCTCTGATACCTCTTTAGCCACTTTCTGCATTTCTTTCATTAAATCCGCACCATTAGGGACAACTATAATTTGGTCAGCCCCCAATAAATGATAGAGAAAATAGTTGCCGTTAAAATCCGGCTCTGAATTTTTTGAAAGTCCCTCTTCCAACACAAGAATGCACTTCATTTTCTCTTTAACGGCAGCAGCTAGTGTCAAGCGGCAATGATTGGATTGAATGCCTCCACATGTAATCAACGTATCCGCGCCTTTATCCAATGCATCGGCAACAAGGAATTCCAGTTTTCTTGTTTTATTTCCCCCAGCCGTCAAACCAAGCATATCATCTCGTTTAACATAAATGGATGGGCCCCCAAGAACTTCAGAAAAATGATCTAATCTTTCAATCGGGGTATATTTTGGTGTATATCGCTTTCTAGGAAATTGTGCTAAATTCATTTTTTTAAAACTCCTCCAGATGTTTTTTGTTTAGGCTGTTTTCGCATACTTTGTTGCTATTTACCAAGTAAAGCGGTGTGGTTTGATTTCCCCTCCAGATGCTCGCTTTCCGCGGGGCGGGCGGTGAGCATCCTCGGCGTAAACGCCTGTGGAGGCTCACCTGTCCCGCTGCTCCCGCAGGAGTCTCGCACTTGCGCTCCATCAACCTTAAATCGTTTAGTTTTAAAAAACAACACTCTTTACGAAAAGAGCCTTTGTTTAAGGCTGGCCATATTTACATTAAAGAAAATTGAATATCAATCTGCCTTCCCTTTTCAATTATATATCATTAAATAATAGCCACCGCTTCTATTTCAACAAGAGCATCTTTAGGTAAACGAGCAACTTCAACCGCACTTCTTGCCGGATAATTATCAGGGAAAAACTCTCCGTATACTTGATTCATCACGGCAAAGTGATTCATATCGCTTAAAAAAACCGTTGTTTTTATTACCTGTTGTAAGCTTGATCCCGCCGCTTCTAAAACCTTTTCAAGATTCCCCAATGACACCCTTGTTTGCTCCTCAATATTATCAGGCATTTCTCCAGTTTCAGTCTGAATTGGAAGCTGCCCTGAAGTATACACTACATTTCCTGCCTTAATACCTTGTGAATAAGGACCGATCGCCTTGGGAGCTTCATTGGTTATGATTGTTTCTTTTATCATATAAACCACCTCTTTTTTTGTAATCCCGTTAAAACGGACTTGAATGTAATATCCCTCTGAATGCAACGCTTACATGACACAGCCTTCCCACTTATTCTTTTCGCTCAAAATCACACTCCATAAGCGGCACCATTTTTGTTTTCTTAATGATTTTATAACCAAGCCAGAGAAGCAAGAAAATAGGTAGACCAATGTAGGTAGCCAGTATTTCCGCCCAGCCAATCTGATTTCCGAAAAAAAGAGTCTGTCCAAGAATGAAAACCACAAAAAATACTAGTGTTATAACCGGGCCCAGAGGGTACCATTTGGCTTTAAACGGCAATTCATTTAGATCTCGACCTTGTGCTACATATGCTTTACGGAAGCGGTAATGACTAGCGGCAATCCCGAACCATTTGATAAATCCGGTAAGGGCCGAAGCATTTATCAGCCATATGAAAACAGAACCATTTCCAAAAAGGGAAGCCAAAAAAGAGACTAATCCTATAATTGCCGTTGCACAGAGCGCCAACATGGGAATTCCCTTCCGATTAAGACTAGCAAAGATTCGTGGTGCCTTCCCTTCTTTTGCCAAAGCCCAAAGCATACGTGAAGAAGCATACATTGCTGAATTTGCAGCTGATAATACAGAGGTAAGAAGCACTGCATTCATTACGGAAGCGGCAAATGCCAACCCAGCTCTCTGAAGAACGAGCGTGAAAGGGCTGATAGATACATTTTCAACGCCGGATTTAAGCAGGTTTGGATCCGTATAAGGGATAATCAAACCGATAACAAAAATCGTCAGCACGTAGAAAATAAGGATGCGCCAGAAGATTGACCGGATCGCTTTCGGCACGTTTTTCGATGGATTTTCGGTTTCACCTGCGGCCGTCGCAATCACCTCTGTTCCCTGGAACGAAAAGCCGGCGATGAGCACTACACTAAAGATAGATATAAGCCCGCCATGGAAAGGAGCATCCCCTTGGGTAAAGTTACTGAACCCGGACGCATGCCCTCCCATAATTCCAAAAATCATGGCAACCCCAATAACGAGAAACACGATGATCGAGATGACCTTAATACCAGCAAACCAATATTCACTTTCACCATAGGCCTTGACTGATAAAACATTTAAGATTAGCAACAAACCGAGAAATAGTGCGCTCCACAATATGGAAGGTGAGTCTGGAAACCAATACTTCATAATAAGGGTAGAGGCCACCAAGTCTGCAGGAACCGTTATCGCAGTTGTATACCAATAGTTCCAACCTAACGCAAAGCCTAACGCAGGATCAATATACTTTGATGCATAGATATCAAAGGCCCCCGGGACCGGTAAGAAGGCCGATAGCTCCCCTAAACTATTCATGACAAAATAGACCATGATACCGACCAGTATGTATGCAGCAAGCGCTCCTCCCGGCCCCGCAGTGCTAATCGTCGATCCGCTGGATACAAACAATCCAGTTCCAATAGCGCCGCCAATGGCCATCATCGTTAAATGTCTGGATTTCAGCTTCCTTTGTAATGATGATTTTTGATTTCGCCCTTCTAGGGTGTTGCTTATCTCCGCTTCTAATTTCCCCATAGTGCATCCCCCTGTTTACTCATAGTTCAAATACAATTGGTATGCAGGCTCACCTTGTTGTTTTTTTACAATTTTCTGTTAACTAACAAAGTACCTCTGCCTTCCACTTATAATTCAGCCGAGAAAATGCTATAAGCACTCTCCGGCATTAATATTATTTGAGTAAAGATGAAGTTAACATAATTTATACTTTTCCAACTTGCGATATAGAGTAGAGAGGCTAATCTGTAGTTCCCTGGCAATCTGTTCTTTATCATCTCGATATTTTTCAGCCAGGAAATAGCTCTGGATTACGTCTTTTTCATATTCTGAAATCATTTGTTCTAAGCTTAATCCACTACACTCAACAGAGAGAGGATCCCGTTGAAAGAGATAGTCAGGTAAATCTTGAAAGCCCACAATATCCGATTCGGCCATATTCACCATATATTCTACTGCGTTTTCTAATTGCCGTATATTACCAGGCCAATCATAACGAATGAGCCACCGCTCCAGCACGGGGTCAAGTCTCAGTAAATTTCTTTGCATGATCATACAATGTTTATGAATGAAATGTTCGAGATACAAAGCAATATCATCACGTCGCTCTTTCAATGGTTTGGTATGGAGAGGGAGAACATTGAGACGATAATATAAATCCTCGCGAAAGGTTCCGTTTTTCACCATTTCCTCCAGGTTGCGGTGAGTGGCCGCAATCACCCGTACATTAATCTCGATCGCTTTATTACCACCGATTCTTTCAATCTCTTTTTCCTGTAAAACCCGTAATAACTTTGGCTGCAAGAAAAGCGGCATATCTCCAATTTCATCAAGAAAAATGGTTCCGTTGTGCGCTAATTCGAATTTCCCCATTTTCCCATTCCGCCTTGAGCCAGTGAATGATCCGCCCTCATATCCAAACAATTCACTTTCTAACAAGCTTTCAGGTATGGCAGCGCAATTAACTGCTACAAATGAATGCATTCGACGCTTGCTTTCAAAATGAATCGCCTTAGCCAATAATTCCTTCCCCGTACCACTATCTCCCCTAATCAACACTGTGGATGGGCTGTTGACAATCCTTTTTGCTTTTTTAATAACATCTTGAAGCCCGGAATCTTTACCAAGAATGTTTTCAAAAGTAATGGATTTCGGGGATGTCGGTATATCTTCTTGAATTTTGCACCCCTGTTCTTTACCAAGGTCCAGCATTGCTAATTTATTGACCAGCAATGTACTAACATTGCTTAAAAACTGTATTAGGTTCTCTGATTCTATAATCATTTTCTCCTTTTGTTCAAGGGAAAAACCAATCATGCCGATGACGCCAACCGGTTTATCTTGCTTTACAATAGGAAACCCAATGGTCGCGAGCTCTTTGCATTGATTCACGAATTTACAACTCCTACATTGCGACTCATTTTTTTTCACATCGTAAACCACTCCTGGCTCCCCTGTTTCCAATATCATTCTGAAAAAGGAGCCTTCCGGAGCCGTTTTGCCAATGAGGTCTTTATAGTAGCCGGTTCCGCTAATGCGAACGCCCTTTTCATCAAGCACCGTTATATCCAGACCAAGGATACCTGCCGTGTTCTCAGCGTAATCTTGAATAAATTTTTGTATGCCGATAAAGCCTGCCATATTATCCTCCTCTGCTATAGGGCTGTATGAAATAATTCTATAATAAAATAAATTTCTACGCTTTGCACAAAGAGGAAACAGCTTTTTCTATGCCACCCAACGCATTTTTCAACATCGAACGCGGGCAAGCGATATTAAGCCGCATAAACCCTTCTCCTTCCATACCGAAGATCTGCCCTTCATTCATGGCAACCCTTGCTCGGCGCAACATAAATTGGTCCATTTCTTCAACTCCCAATTCTCGGCAATCAAGCCATACAAGGTATGAGCCTTCAGGCTGAATGACTTTGATTTGCGGGATGTTTTTGCTGAAATAACTCAGAGTGAACTCCAGATTCCCCTGCAAATATTCGAGGAGCTGATCCAGCCATTCTTCTCCATGGCGGTACGCAGCCTCTAACGCAACAACACCAAATATGTTCGGTGAACCAATGGATAATGTATTAAGTTCTCGGTCATACCTTTCACGCAGTTGCTGGTTTGGAATAATGATGCTTGACGTCTGCACACCCATTAGGTTAAAAGTTTTGCTTGGAGCAATGCAGG
Source organism: Peribacillus aracenensis (assembly GCF_025175645.1). Lineage (NCBI taxonomy): Bacteria > Bacillati > Bacillota > Bacilli > Caryophanales > Bacillaceae > Peribacillus > Peribacillus aracenensis. The sequence goes on along the minus strand of NZ_JANZMJ010000032.1, from coordinate 34,840 downwards.
TAAGAGAATGATTCGCAAACTCTTCTGAAATAGAGGCAAAAGGAATATGGGTATGTGTTTTATAAACAAAGTCAAAATGAATTTCATCTGCGACAACGAGAATATTGTGCTTCATACAAAGCTGCCCCAGTCTCGTTAATTCTTCTTTGCTCCATACCCTTCCGATTGGGTTATGGGGACTACATAGAATCAACATTTTCACTTTTGAATCCATCTTTGCCTCTAGGTCTTCGAAATCTATTAAATAACGCCCATTTTCAAGCTTAAGCGGGTTGTTTACAATTTCACGGCCGTTCGCTTCGATCACGCGGGCAAAATGATGGTAAACAGGCGGTTGGATAATAATCTTGTCCCCTGTCTGCGTGAAGGACTGAATCGCCAACGATAGGGCTGGAATCACACCTGGGCTGTGGGTAATCCATTCTTTCTCAACGGACCATCGATGTCTTCTTTTCAGCCAACCAACAATGGATTCTATATATGATTCCGGTCTAAGCATGTAGCCATATACTCCGTGGACCACACGTTGTTCCAATGCATCGATGACTGGTTGCGGAGACTTGAAATCCATATCAGCCACCCACATCGGAATAACATCCTTTACGCCAAATTGATTTTCGAGATTATCCCACTTTTCACAGTCAGTACCCAGTCGACGGATTTCATGGTCAAAATTATATTTCATCGAGTATCTCTCCTTCTCATGTTTGCTTGTGTATCCTGCCTTTTATATAAGCAATTGTCATGCCAACTCATTTCTCTTATAAAACCTCCTTATTTTCATAGAATATCTTATTTGAATTCCCTAATACCGCGGTCTTTTTTTTAAACCCTTTCATCCTAAACATTAGCACTTTTGCAATCTTAGGAAATATTTTCTTATAGATTATAAAATCAAAACATTTCATCAAGATTTCTGGTAGTTCACAACTTCTTCCGTTTCCGCCATTCCTCATACCCACCTACAAGGCTTTGTACTTCTTTAAAACCATGAACTTGCAGAAGGCTTGCAGCGATGGCTGATCTTCCTCCGGATTTGCAATAAACCAAAATTGGTTTATCATGCGGAAGGTTAGGTGCCTGTTCTTGTAAATGGCCAAGCATGACATGATTAGCTTGTGGAAAATGGCCTTCCTGCCATTCGGCCATGCTTCGGACATCTAGCACGTAGATGCTTTCTGTTTGAACGGCGTCATCTATCATGTCCATTGTCACTTCTTCATATTTCATAACACGTGAATCAGATTTGCCAGCCTGCTCAATGATATATGGATCCAATGTTGCAATGACGCGATCCAAGCCAATGGACTGGAGATCTTTCACAATATCTGCAACATCATCATTGCTTGCCAGAAGATATATAGGCAATTCATAATCCAACAGCCAACCCGCCCACGTTACAAATGATTTGTTATATGGGATATTAATTGAGCCTCGTATATGCTTGGAGGCAAATGCACTGGCCGGGCGCGTATCCAAGACTATTCCCTGCTCCGACCACTCCTGCACAATATCTATTGACCCCACCATAGGAAGTGGGGCTGCTATCCCTCGGATTTGTTGCGCTCCATCTTTATTCAAACGCTTCATCATTGAAAAATAAGGGGGTGCCTCAGGCTGCCCAGCCAACAGCGCTTCAACAAAGAGATTTTCATCATTATATTGCAGTGCCCAATTTGTCCGTTTTTCATATCCGATGGTTGACGACGGGATCGCACCTAGCGCTTTACCACAGGCACTGCCCGCCCCATGCCCTGGCCATACTTGCAAATAATCTGGAAAGTTTTTAAATTGTTGCAATGACCGATACATCATGCGTGCCATTTTTTCTGAGGAACCATGTACTCCTACGGCTTTTTCTAATAAGTCGGGACGCCCCACATCACCCACAAATACAAAATCCCCGGTAAATATGCCGAGCGGATCCTTGGTAGATGCACCCCCATCTGTTACGAGCAGCGATATATGCTCAGGTGTGTGTCCTGGCGTATGTACCACCTCAAAATGGATATTTCCAATGGCAAATACATCTCCGTTTCTCAGAAAGCGGTGGTCATACCCAATTGCGTACTCATATTTCCAGTCCGGCCTTCCTTCATCAGACAAATACAATGTCGTTTCAAGCCTGGAAGCCAGCTCCAGCGAACCAGACAAAAAATCGGCATGGATGTGTGTTTCCGTTACGCCCACGATTCTCACACCATGTGCTTTTGCCGTTTTTATGTAAGGTTCTATATTACGTGACGGATCGACAATGATCGCTTCTCCGGTAGCCTGACATCCCACAAGGTATGAAGCTTGAGCCAGTTTCTCATCATAAAAATACTTTAATAGCATAAATCCTTCTCCTTTCAAGTACCTCGGATACTTATGTTTTGTTATGGCTTTTACATCTTTCCTTTAAGCATTCCGTTCCAATACATAACGGGAAGCAAGTTTTTCTTCAATAAATACATACTGAACCTCTCACGGGATTGATCGATTGGAAAGGTTTCTTGCGGCTGTAAATCATAATTGAACTCAGCCAGTATAAGCCGCCCATATCCGGTAACAAGCGGACATGATGTATATCCGTCATATTTATGAACCATAAGTTTGGCACGCATCCGATGAAGCAAATTTTTCACAAGCACGGGCGCTTGTTTGCGAATCGCAGCCCCCGTTTTCGATGTAGGCAGGTTTGTGCAATCCCCTATGCCAAATACATTGTCATAGTGTTGATGCTGAAGAGTATATTTGTCCACATCCAGCCACCCATTACTTGCCGCGAGCGAACTATTCTTGATAAAATCAGGAGCGCTCATCGGTGGTACCACATGTATCATGTCATAATGCATATTCACGCGCTCTTCCGTGTTCAGGTTTTCAAATGTCGCTCGCTTCTTCTCACCATCAATTTCAATAAGATGATGCATAAAATATGTCTCTATTTCTTTTCGCTCAATTATTTTATTTAGTGCCTGTTCATATTTTTTTACATTGAATATGGATGGGTTCCCTGAAACGAAAATAACTGAAGATTGCTCGCGAACTCCTGATTTTCTGAAATGATCTTCTGCCATATACATAATTTTTTGAGGGGCACCACCGCATTTTACCGGCGTGTTCGGGTTGGTGAAAATGGAAGTTCCCCCCTTGAAGTTTCTGATCGCCTCCCAAGTGCCATCAACATAATCATAAGAGTAATTGCTACATACACCATTCTTTCCAATACTCTCTTTTAAACCTTTAATTTTATGCCAGTCAATTTGAATCCCGGCTGCGACAACTAGGTATTCGTAGTGCAGCTTCTTTCCGGATGCTGTTACAACAGCATTTTCATCGGGCTCAAAAGTGGTTATCGCATCCTGTACCCACACTGCTCCGCTCGGAATAACGGATGCTTCCTCCCTTTGTGTTACGGTTTTGTCAGCTACGCCAGCTCCCACAAGTGTCCATAATGGCTGATAATAATGTTTCGTCGCAGGATCAATGATAGCAATGTTTCCGCTCAGAGTACGTGATTCACGCAAGAGACGAGCTGCGACCGTAATCCCGGCACTGCCACCCCCTACAATCAAAATTTTGTAATGGTTTTCATCCTTCATCTTTGCCATTCTAAGCACCTCATCTCATTTTTATAAAGTAGCTCACCAGCCTAACGCTTCAGCATTAATGATTAGCTTGTTTCGCCGACAGCTCCCCCTCCAATTAAATACTAGTAAATGATTATCTTTTTAATTTCCCACTTTCTACGATTTGATTGAGAAACTGTTCAACCTCTTCCTGGCTTTTTCCGATTTTACTTACAAAGCGATTAAGTTCCTTCCCTTCTTGAAAAGCAATGAAGCTTGGGATTCCATACACATCTAGCTTCTCTAATAGTTCCGGAAAATGGTCTCGATTTACTGCGATCATATCTATTTTTTCTTTATACGCTTCTTCTACAATTGGCATGAATAAATTGGTATTCTGACAGTCCGGGCACCATTCAACATAAAATTTGGCAACAACTGGTTTTGTTGATAAAATCGCCTCATCAAACTCTTGCTCAGTTTTGATCTCTTTCATAATTACAATCCTCCCTATATTTTGTTCTCAACGTTATACTGATTGTCTCCATTACTTGATCGCTCTTGCATCAAGATATCTTTCGCAATCCAGAGTAGCCATACAACCACTTCCTGCATCAGTAATTGCATGGTCGAATTTATGATCTTGTACCAGGATTCACGATGATATATTCCATATCGTCCGTAAATTGATCCATATCCGCCGAGCAAACCTAGTACGAATCCGACAATAGTTCCTGAAACAATGGAGAGGAGTACTTTAATAGTCGTCATTCTCTCCGAGACTCTTACCAAATAGTTGGCTATTCAGCTCTCCCTCCTTTTTTGATTTACTCTTATTTATATAAGCAAAAACCATGCCAACTAATTTCTCCTGTAAAACCGCTTGTTTTACACACCCCGCACTTTATTAATTCTCAATTTTGCCACCATTCCCCTTAAAAAGACTTTCTCCTCAAGCTTGATGCCTTCTTAAGAATGGGAACTACTTTTGCACCTGTAATAAAATCAACTTGTATAAAATGGTTCATTGACATATCGGTTATCGTTTAACTGAAATAGGATACATAAACAATGTTATTGTGTTACTTCTGATGAAAGAAAAAATCGCCCTCAATTTATTCAGGCGATTTAACGTTACTGGTATTGTAGATTTTAAAGCTGGATGTATACTGTCGTCCTTCAGTTCAAAGCCAAGACAAAATTGAGCTGCATAGGTCTTATTGAACAGAATTTGCGGCTAACTTCTGACGTGCTCCCATACATCACCTTTATCTTCAAAAAGCTTTAATGGACATCTTCCTTTTGGTATCACTCTTTATCGCTCACGAAGCTGACTATATGACGAACCCTTCATCCAACTTACTTCTCGCATAAATTCTTTGCCTCTTTTTTGCCATAGAAAAATCCCCTACAGGTAAACTGTTAAGAACAGTCTACCTGTAGGGGATCATACAAATTTCCCGCGTTTTCTTATTTCAAGTCTTCAATCGAATCAATATCGACGTAATCCGGTACGACCAGACCAAGCTTTGTTCCTTTTAAGTTAGGTCCAAGATCAACTATTTCATCTTTATACTTATTATAGTATTCAAGATGTGTTCCCGGGAGCCATGCAGCTACCATTGCGTCCGCACTTCCGTTTGCAACGCCAGCAAACATTGGCCCTACTTCGACCTGACTCAATGTTACATCATAGCCATTCTGCTCCAGTACCTTGCCAATCACATTCGTACTGGCGATTTCAGTGTCCCATGCAACATAAACCAGTTTGATTTTTTCACCATTTCCTGATTCAGCACCCTTAGTCCATTCGGATACTTTGTCCTGATTTTCCTTTATCCATTTTTCTGCTGCTTCTGAAGGAGTCATACCTTCAGTAACCTTGACCATTACATCTTCCATATCTTTAGTATCCCAGAAGAATTGATTAAGGATTTTATAAGCGCCAGGGGCATCTTGTTCGAGGCCTTTTCTGGCAATCGAATTAATATTTTCAGCCTTACCGAAGTCTCCCTTCGGATCTTTGAGATATTTCAAGTCATATTTCGAGAACATCCAATGCGGTGACCATCCTGTAACGACGATTGGTTCTTTTTTATCAATTGCTTTTTTCAATTCTGCAACCATCGCTGCCGATGACCCTTCAACCACTTTCCAATCATCCAGCTTATAATCATCCATTGCCGTTTTAGTCAACTTCATTATCCCTGCTCCAGGTTCAATTCCGATGATTTCATAATTTGCCTTGGCAGCAAGACTGTTTTCATCCCCGTTCACAGCTTTTTCTTTTGTAAAAACACCGAATAGTGCCGTACCCACAACAAGTAAAGCCAATATTGTAAAAATGATTTTCCTGCTAACGATATGTTCGTAAGCTGGTTTACGAAGGTTTTGCGTGATACGATCTAAAATGATTGCAATGATTACGATAGATAATCCTGCTTCAAATCCTTGCCCAACATTAATTTGGCTGACAGCCCTGTAGACATCAGCACCAAGTCCGGGTGCTCCAACCAATGAGGCTGTAACAACCATTGATAGTGCGAGCATGATGCTTTGGTTAACTCCTGCCATGATCGTTGGAGTAGCCAATGGTATTTGTACCTTGAATAACTTTTGGCTGCTGGTGGAACCAAAAGCATCCGATGCCTCGATCAAATCATTAGGCACTTCCTGAATCCCAAGATTGGTCATTCGGATCGTCGGTGCGATAGCGAAAATGAATGACGCAATGATCCCAGGCACTACCCCTATTCCAAAGAATAATATCGAAGGGATCAAATAAACGAATGCAGGCATCGTTTGCATGAAATCCAAGATCGGGGTTACGATATTGCGCACGGTTTTATTTTGGGCACACCATATTCCGATCGGTATCCCGATCACTATCGTTAAAGCTCCTGACAATATAACGATTGCCAGAGTTTGGATGCTTGATTCCCAATAACCCAGATTATCAATCAATAGCAAGCTGATGAATGCAAATACTCCTAATGGCCATTTGCTTGTATAAGTAACTAAAAGGGTCAGGACGATAATTAAAACAATCGAAGGTCCTGCACTCATTACATCGACCAAGATATTCAAAAGACCCTCGATTACATCCGTAATAAATGTAAATAATCCAGCAAATACAATAGTTATCCAATCCACTAAAGAATCGACCCAAGCTCCTAGTGGGATTTTCGGCATATTCATTGAATTATTCACTCTCCATTTCATTCAAGGAATCTTTATTCCCGGCCAAAGCACCAATAACGGCACCGCGAAGAAGGATTCCTTTAATTCTGTTTTGATCATCGATGACTGAGATTGGCAAGCTTGAAGTCGCCATCACATCCATGAGGTTTCCAAGTAATTCATCCTCTTTTACAGTTGGGATATCAGTTGACATCACTTCTGAGATCGATTGATTATTGCTCATTGCCTGACGAGCCTGTTCAGCAGTCACGGCCCCCAATAACTTCTGCTTTCTATCCACAACAAAAATGCTGGAATACCCTTGTTTACGCATGATTTCCAAGGCAACCCTCGGACCTCTGTCCACCGCGATCTTCTCTGGGCGTATCATCACATGAGACGCTGTCAATACTTTTGATAGATCAACATCTTCCACAAATTTCTCGACGAATTCATTGGCTGGATTCATCATGATTTGTTCAGGGGTTCCCAATTGAATTACACTTCCATCTTTCATGAGGGCAATTCTATCCCCTATTCTTAATGCTTCATCAAGATCATGTGTAATGAATATGATCGTTTTTTTATACTGATCTTGGATTTGAATCAGTTCATCCTGCATATCCTTGCGAATCAATGGATCTAGGGCACTGAAGGCCTCATCCATCAATAATATGTCCGTATCACTTGCGAGTGCCCGGGCTAACCCAACCCTTTGCTGCATACCGCCACTAAGCTGTGATGGCAGTTGATTTTCGTAGCCTTTCAATCCAACGGCCTCAAGAGCCTTCATCGCATTTTCATGACGTTTCGCTGGATCCACTTTTTGAATTTCAAGCCCGAATTCGGCGTTTTCCAATATCGTTTTATGCGGAAATAAAGCAAAGTTCTGAAAGACCATGCTTATTTTCTTTTGTCTGACTTCCCTTAAGCGGGCCGCGTTCATCTTCACGATATCTTCATCATCAATTAAGATTTCACCCAATGTCGGATCGATCAAACGATTGAACATGCGGATCAAAGTCGATTTCCCGCTTCCTGACAAGCCCATGATGACAAAAATCTCGCCGGGATAAATCTCGAAATTAACATTATTCACTCCGACCGTTTGTCCTGTTTCTTTCAAGATTTCTTTTTTTGTTTTGCCTTGCTTCAATAAGTCTGTTGCTGCTTTTGGAGATTTGCCAAAAATTTTCGAGACATTTCTGACTTCTACATACGGCTTCATCAATTCACCTCATTCTAATAGTTGCCCATATGATATTCAGTTTTGCTGAATTCCCCCGTTTTATGCGATTGGATTATTAATGCACAAGTACCTTGAAATAACGAAATTCCACCCCTATCTTTTTAAAAGCGGAAGTGACACTTACTCAGTGGCACAGGGCATAACGTGCATAGAAAAAATAATCTATATTTATTATTCCCAAGAAGCAGTTCTTTACTTGGATTATATATGTGTGATTAATTGAGCATTTCAAGTAGGGAAAAAGAGGTGCAATCACAACTGAGGAAACTAGCAGGCACAACCTATACCAACTGTAATATAAACGATTTCCACTTAGAGTTTTGTCCGGATGATGGACATACGACTACCCTCTAAAGTACTTCATTTCCTTAACCAGGTAGAATGATACTTGCAGTGCAGTATAACACCAAAACGCATAGAAATATGATTATGGGTTCCCAATGTGTCTAATTTGAGCATTTCAAGTAGGGAAAGAGGGTGCAATACAACCGAGGAAACTAACAGGCACAGCATATATCAACTGAAATATAATGGTTTTTATTTTTTAGAGTTTTGGTCATCCCCATCACACGGAATAAACCGTTCTCTCTAAAGCACTTCATTACCTTAACAAACAATGAATATAAATTCAAATGATGTGCGGCGGAATTGTTGAGTACATATGTTAAGATGGTGCCTGATATAAAAGTGGCACCATCCTTCTATAAACATTGATTTATCAACGGTTAAAGCAAAAAAAGCGACATTGAAAATATATTTCCAGACACACGATTTATCATTTTTTTATAACTGTGAAATTATCTCACAATTGAATACTCTTTACGAACAAAACCAGAAGTACGAAAAAATATGGCTACTTTAGTTAGTGGATTGCCTTCTTTCAATTAACCCATTCATAGCTTCTTTGGCTGTACAAGCTTTCCAGTTTGCAAAGAATATTCAATAAAAAAACAAATTAACAAAAAAAGAACAACAACAACGTTTGCGAAGTACGAAAAAGAGTGTGAAGCGCACGGTACGACAGAATCGTTGGCTCGCTTGGTGAAACCAGCTGCAATTTGACACAATCAGTCGCTCTTTTTTTGTATATCATCACTAATCTAACAGCAGGGAAAAACCATGCACATGAAATACCTGCAGCCCCTGGCTGACATCCTGGATCACTACGAAACGATTCTCAGGAGCATGGATGAACAGCATAATAAGCACGTTTTTCGTAGCGTAAATCAACAGTTGCTGCACCTTTCCCTAACTTAGCCATAAACTTCTTAAACATTTGGTTCATTTCTCTTTTGATTTCCATTAGTCTGATAATTCCACTTTCAATTAAATCTCTATCAATTTATACAAATATATAGCTCTTAAAGTTTCATTTACATTTTAAGATTGTGCTCTTGAATATTATGTGTCAATAAAATATTATCCATGGAAGAATGACCCATTCAATTATATTAGTAATTGCATATTATGAGCTTACACGAACTGATGGGAGTATTCGCTTTATTAAATGACGCCTTGCTATTTGATAAAGCGAAACTGGATCAATGGTGAAGCAATCGATAACCTTTGTTCTCCATATAGAAGATAATAAGTGTTTTTTTATATTTGTATACTCGATTTGTATACAAGCCTATGTATTTCCCTGATAAAATCGTTTCTGATTTTTCAAGTAAAAATGCATTCATACAAGAATAGATAATTTCATATTGAGACCCACCAAATAAAATCTTCATTCTCTTGGATGATTGCTGATTGTATAAAACTTTTTAATGAAAAGCTAAAAAAACGCAACGGTGAGCGTAACTTGTAAAAAGCGGTCTTACCAAAGGAGGATTGATGGAGATTTATCCATTAAAGAGAGAAAAAATAGAATCGAATTCTTTTGTTAAAATAGACAAAAGCATGACTCCAATCCCTTTTACTTGTAAATCATGTGGGGAAACTTTTGATGAATCTCTTATGAAAATAGAATTGAATGTATGTCCGAAATGCCATTATCACCACCCGGTTTCAGCTTATGACCGCATTTCAATGCTTACAGATAGTGGTTCTTTTTCGGAATTCAATAAAAGTTTAATTTCCGTTGACCCGCTGAACTTCCCTGAATATAAAGATAAATTAATTTCTGATATGAATAAGACTGCGTTAAATGATGCGGTTATTACCGGGGAAGCTTCCATAGGTGGCTATCCGATTGTGATTGGTGTCATGGATTCTCGTTTCCGTATGGGAAGTATGGGCTCAGCAGTCGGTGAAAAAATCACAAGAGCCATTGAGGAATCAATAAAAACACGAAAACCATTTATATTGTTTTCGGCAAGCGGCGGAGCTCGTATGCAAGAAGGAATTCTTAGCCTCATGCAGATGGCTAAAACGAGTGTTGCTTTAGAACAACTAAACTACGAAAAAATCCTTTTCGTATCCGTTTTAACGAATCCTACAACGGGTGGAGTTTCTGCTAGCTTCGCTTCTTTAGGTGATATCAATATTGCCGAACCACAAGCTTTAATTGGCTTTGCAGGAAGACGCATAATTGAACAGACGATAAGAGAAGAACTTCCGGAAAATTTCCAAACCTCTGAATTTTTATTGGAGCATGGGCAACTGGATATGGTTGTAAATAGGAGTGAATTAAAACAATCATTAACAACCATTTTAAAAATCCATCATCTCGACTTCAGGGAGTGTTTTAAACGATGAACTTGCAAGTATTAAAACAACTGGAAAATCAAATTGCTGAATTGAAAGAGGTGTCTACAAAGCATAAACTTGACTTTAACGAAGTAATAAATAATCTTGAGCAAAAAGTCAATGAAATCAAAATTCATTTTAACGAGAATATGGAAGTTTGGGATAAAATTCAACTAACCAGAATTCAACAACGCCCTACTACTTTAGATTATATCCACCATATTTTTGAAGACTTTATTGAACTTCATGGTGACAGACTTTATGGGGAAGATCCTGCATTGGTTTCAGGAATAGCTACCTTCGAAGGAATGCCCATAACTGTCTTAGGAAATCAAAAAGGTAAAAATACTAAAGACAATATCTATCGTCGTTTTGGCATGTCGCAACCTGAAGGCTACAGAAAATCCCTAAGAATTATGCAACAAGCCAATAAGTTCAACCGCCCCATCGTCACATTTATCAACACGGCAGGAGCCTTCCCGGGTCGTGAAGCCGAAGAACGCGGACAATCCCAAGCTATCGCCCTCAATCTTCGTGAAATGGCAAGTTTTGGAGTGCCTATCATCTGTTTTGTAGTTGGTGAAGGTGGGAGTGGTGGTGCATTGGCTCTTGGTATCGGCAATCGAATCTACATGCTAGAAAACACATTTTATTCGGTTATTTCACCTGAAGGAGCAGCAGCGCTATTATGGAAGGATGCCACACAAGCAAAACGAGCAGCTGAAGCATTGAAAATTACGGCTAAGGATTTGATGGAACTAGGGGTGATTGATGAGATCATCAAAGAACCTGTAGGAGGAGCACATATTGACATCCCACTTCAATCACACTTTATCAAAGAAACCTTACGAAAAGCATTACAAGAACTTGGTCAATTAGATAAAGGCATTCTACGCCAACAACGTTTTGATAAGTTCCGAAAAATCGGTGAGTATATAGAAGAAAGGACATTTAAATAAGTAGATGAACAATTATTTCCGAACATGTTCATAGACCATTTGATATAGACGTTAAACTCAATATTTTGTAATGCAAATTATAGTGTCCATTCTTTCCTTCCCAATTACACCTGAATTATTTTATATCCTTTTGTTACATTATTCATGGCCATGCCAAATAACCCTCCAAACCCTTTTAACAGGGTATATCTCTGTTTCCAAAACCGTTAACTACGGCTTGCCTTTTTAACAAAGCATAAATTCAATGAACCTCCTCCGACTTTAATCGAACTACTTCACGTTTTAAATGTTTGTCCCTTTTCACCAATAAAAAATCCCCTCCTAGGTAGATTATCTAGGAGGAGATAAAAAAGGCATATCCCTTAAATGAAATTGATATTATGCGTATTGATTCGGCTCAATCAGCTGGCATCAATTTCAAATTATTGTTTATTTTGTTTCTTTGGCCGTAAGGAACCTTGTCATTTCAAGGCTGCTAACTTTCTTAACAAAGAAAGCTGTATTTTTCAATAATTAATCCAAATAAATTATTAAGAAGTCTTATGTCTATTTTGCATTCCTATGTTCATCAAAATCGATTTGGCATTCCTCCAGCGGAATTACTTTTGTTTTCTTAATGAACTTATAACCAAGCCACATTATCAAAAAGAATGGGATGCCAAGATAGGCAGCAATCACACTTGCCCAGTTTATGCCATCGCCAAGAAAGGCTTGATAGTTTTGCGCCAATAAAACGAAAAAGCAAAGAGTAAAGGCAAATATCGGTCCGAAAGGAAACCATTTTGATTTATAGGGAAGATCGTCCAGCGAATACCCTTGGGCAATGTAAGCCTTTCTAAACCGATAATGGCTTGCCGCTATACCCAGCCAAAATATAAATCCAGTGACTCCAACCGCATTCATAAGCCAAATATAAATAACTCCATCACCGAAAATGGAAGCAAAAAAGGCCAACATCCCTACAAGTGAAGTGACAATCAGTCCCCAAATGGGAACGCCACGCTTGTTAAGCTTCCCGAAAATCCGCGGTGCCAGGCCTTCTTTTGCCATTGAGTACAACATTCGGCTTGTCACGTAAAGACTTGAATTACCAGCGGATAATACGGCTGTCAAAATGATGGCATTCATCACGGAAGCAGCAAATGCCAGTCCCACTTTTTCAAACACCATCGTAAACGGGCTAACCATGATTGTATGTCCTTGCAGATTGCCATTCGTATAGGGAACGATCAATCCAATAACAACTATGGCCAGGATGTAAAAGAGGAAGATTCTCCAAAAAATGCTGCGAACTGCACGAGGTACATTTTTTGCCGGGTCTTCACTTTCACCGGCTGCAACACCGACTATTTCTGTACCTTGAAAAGAAAATCCAGCAGCAATGAAGATACCCAATGTTGCCAAAAAACCACCGGCAAACGGAGCGTCACCAACTGTGAAGTTTTTAAAACCAATCGCTTCTCCATTCATAATTCCGAATATCATCAATATTCCGACAACGATAAAGATGATGATGGTTGCGACTTTAATGAGGGAAAACCAATATTCCCCTTCGCCATATCCTTTAACAGATACGTAATTCAATAAGAATATCAAAACTAGAAACAAAGAACTCCATAAAAAAGACGAGCTGTCAGGAAACCAAAACTTCATTACCATCGTTGCCGCAGATAGTTCTGCGGCAAGAGTCATCGCCCAAGTGAACCAATAGTTCCAACCAAGCGCAAACCCTAATGCCGGATCAATGAAACGTATAGCATAGGTACTGAAGGCTCCGCTGACTGGCATAAATGATGCCAGTTCCCCGAGGCTTGTCATAATAAAATACACCATTATACCTATTACGGCGTAGGCGACCAGAGCACCACCAGGCCCGGCAGAGTGAATGGCCGGCCCGCTTCCGAGAAACAGTCCTGTTCCAATTGCACCGCCCAGCGAAATCATCGTAAGGTGGCGCGCTTTCAGCTTCCTTTGTAAAGTATTTGACGGCTGGTTTTGTTCATTTATGACAGGTGGTTGCAATTGCCGATTTTCCAAATTAGATTCCCCTCCAAAAATGCATATTTAATCGAGCACGAATAGGTAAAGCCGATCATTCCATCAATGGTCATTTCCTGCATTTATTACTATTTCAAAGTCATTTTCTCTAATGCCGGGACCTTTTTGGATTTCTGGGATCTATGTTGCATTTACATAACGATGTTAGGCCTAAAACCCAAGTCAAAGGGCTATAAGCCTAACGTTTATTTGGATATTCCGCACTTCATATTAAGTTGTAGGCAAACTCCTATTAATAAATGAATTCCAATCGATTTGATGTAACCAGCTTGCCGTTGCTTCGATATCTTTTGAAAAGATACGATCTTGTGTAATGCTTGGAATGAGCTTTCTTGCTTCCGTATAAAACTCTTTTGTAAACGGAGCCATCTTTTCTATTCCACGGTATTCAACCGCTTGCAGGGCACAAATGAGTTCAATCGCCAAAACGCGGCGAACGTTTTGAATGATTTGATGTGCGTGTCGGGACCCAATCGTTCCCATGCTTACATGATCTTCCTGGTTCGCTGAAGATGGAATGGAATCCACGCTTGCAGGATGTGCGAGTGTTTTATTCTCAGAGACGAGTGAAGCTGCACAATATTGCATGATCATCGCTCCCGACTGCAAGCCAGGCGACGGACTTAAGAATGGCGGTAAATCATTCAGCTGAGGATTGACGAGTCGCTCAATGCGGCGCTCTGAAATGTTCGCAAGCTCGGCAACAGCGATTTTCATGAAGTCCATCGCAAATGCAATCGGCTGGCCATGAAAGTTCCCCCCTGAAATAACCTTTTCTCCATCGTCAAAAATAAGCGGATTATCCGTCGCCGCATTCATTTCGATCTCCAATTTCTCTTTTACATAATCAAGAGTTTGCCATGATGCACCATGCACTTGCGGGATGCAGCGGAGCGAATAAGCATCCTGTACCCGCAGTTCTCCTTGCTTGGTGATGAGCTGGCTGCCGCTGATCATGCGAAGGATCCGTTCCGCGACCTCTGTTTGCTGGCGGTAACCGCGTGCTAGATGAACATCCGGATCAAAGGCATCTTCAATGCCGCGTAATCCCTCTAAAGTCAGTGAAGCAATCGCTTCAGTTTGATGGGCCAGCTGTTCAGCTTCAATGTAATTTACTAGGCCCATCCCCGTCATGGCCTGTGTTCCGTTAATTAATGCAAGACCTTCTTTTGCTTTAAGTGTCACTGGAAGAATGCCTTCCTTCGATAAAGCTTCGATGGCCTCCATTCGCTCTCCTTTATAAAACACTTCCCCTTCTCCCATCAATACTAGCGCTAAATGGGAAAGCGGCGCCAAGTCCCCACTTGCTCCAAGAGAACCTTGCTGAGGGATGACCGGGTGGATATGAGCGTTCAAAAGATCGATCAAACGTTCTATGACGACAGGACGGACACCTGAAAACCCTTTTAATAGCGCATTGGCACGGAGAAGGACCATAGCTCTCGAAACCACCTCTGGAAACGGTTCCCCGACTCCGCACGCATGGGAATGAATCAAATTCCACTGTAGCTGCTCTGCGTCCTCAGACTCAATCAAAACATCGCTGAACTTTCCAAAACCTGTTGTGATGCCATAGACGACTTTCTTTTGTTTCACGATATTTTCAACCGCTTCCCGGCTTTTTTCCACTTTTTTAACACTTTCGGCAGAAGCCGAGACAAATGCCTCTCCATACAATACTTTTTTCGCTTCTTCAATCGTTAAAGTTTGACCCGTTAACATTATCATTTCCTGCACCCCTATTCTTTTTTTAAACACACAAAAGGAGGCCATATTGACAGACTTATCCAGTCTTTCAATACAGCCCCCTATTTCACTAAAATAACTATAGGCTTTTAATTATTTAAATGTGGTTAATTCCCAAGCCAACGGCTTCATGTTCAAATCCCCGAACCGGTGCTCCAATCGTTCCATACACGGCGACAGCAATCCATTCACCTTCGTCCCCGTTTTCAAACGGCCTGCCCCGAACGATTGCAAACCGAAGGCCTGCAGTCCTCAAAAGACCGCCAAGCTCGACTTGGCCGCGTGTCACTCCTTGGAGTGCTTCGATGATCGCATGATACAGCGCATGCATTTCACGATACATATCGGGATTGACTAATCCAAGTCTTTTCGCTGATGTCTCAATGGCCGCAACTATTTTCTGCAGCTCCATTGAACCGACTTTACCTTTTCCATAAAGCCAATCCATCCGCTTTAGATCATTCGTCAATATGGCTTCTTCCTCTTCGTCCGCAAACGCGTACATGATTGCATGGCGCCCGATTCTTCTGTCGAATTCCTTTGTCATGCAAGTACCTCTTTTACAATTTTCTAAATACACTAATAACTAAATATTATTGTAAGCGGATACAAGCCATTCAGTCAATATATTTTTTGAAAATAAATCTTTCAGGGGATGATTCATCACTCCCAATGCAGCTTTCTACCTATAGAGCTCTCATCAATATTCCTTGAAAACCAGTGAATGCAAAAAAGCGGTAGAAAGTGAGCTAAGCAAGGACGAAGTGACCGAGTCCGCCAACGCGAGCTTTACAGATATAATGCCACCCCTCGAAAACGATGTAATCCCGAAAACCAATGCAGCACCTAAACCTGCCCCTAAAAAAGAGAACATCATTAAACCTAGGTAATTTACACCTGGTATAGCTACGAGAACCGCAATTAAAAAGGAAGACCGCACCGTTACACCCATTATCGAAGGTGATGCCAATGGATTTCTAGTCATCCCCTGCATGATCGCTCCTGAAATTAAACACGCCGACCGCATAATCGTTGTACAAATTGAGGATATCTTCGAAAAAGGTGTCCATGATAATTTGCTCCATCAAGACGGAGCATACAAAAATCTAACCCTTGCCCAAACTGTGTAAAAAATTAAAGTTTGTCTAAAAGAAATCCACACATTCATATAACAAGAATAAAGGCCTCCCGACTTTAATCGGAGGCCTTTACTTTATGGAGATATTCATTCATTCATTTCCAGTGCTTCATAAATCGCAGTCACAACACTTCCATAGCTTCCTGTTTTGAAGAGATCGCCAAAAAACTGATTGGAATTGGCTATAGGGTCAATGAGCGGAGAGTGCTTTTTATTGGTTAGTAGCACAATCCCTAAATCCTTCTCCGGATCAATGATCGTGACCGTCCCAGTCCATCCAGTATGACCGTAGGCACTGTCGCTCGCATAAGGGCTGAACATCCACTCCATGCTAGCATCGCCATTTCGCCTCCACCCAAGTCCATATGTAGGATTCATTGCGGAAGGTGCGACGAATTCATCGATGGTTTCTTGATCAAACAACTTATGTTTACCGTATCCCCCGCCATTCAGCATCACCTGCAGGAGGACGGCCATATCTTGCGTATTGGAGAAAAGACCAGCATGCCCTGAAACGCCCCCCATCGAATAAAAGGCTTTTTCATCATGTACTTCCCCTTGAAGTGTATATGTGCGGATGTTAGGGAAATCTATCACGCCGTCCCGGGTGTTACCAAGCAATTCAGTTGCAGCAAAATCCATTGGCTTAAAGCCCTTTTGAAGAGGATTGAACTTTGTATTTTTCAAACCAAGCGGCTTATACAATTCATTTTCAACATAGGTGTCAAGCCGCTTACCTGTTATTCCTTCAACAATGGCTCCAAGCAGCATATAATCGACATCACTGTATACATTCTGTGTTCCGGGTACATATGTGAGCGGTGTTTTGGAAATGAACTGGATGGTTTTATCCCGTTCCTGGGAGTACAGTTCTTTCGAAACCTTTGGATTATGATATTGGGGATCAGGTCTAAAGCCTGCTGTATGATGGAGAACATCAATAATCCTCAGATTGTCCTTTCCTTTGATCACATCCTCCTTTGTGTCTTTGAATTCAGGAATGTATTGCTGGACTCTTGCCTGGATATTGAGCTTTCCTTCGCTGACCAATTTCTGAATGGCAAAATTGGTTGCATACATCTTCGTATTTGAAGCCAGGTCAAATAACGTTTCATTTTCCATTTTCTTAAACTTCTTAAGAGGTGTATGTTCATTATATTTCTGTTTGTATCCATAACTTTCATTTTTAACGATTTTTCCGTCCTTTATGACAATCAGGGCAGCACCAGGAAAACCCGCAGCCACTTCCATTTCAATAAGCTGATCCACCTTTTCCAGCTTTTCAGACGAAAAGCCCGCTTCTTCAGGTTTTTTGGCTTTCTTTAACATGGGATACTGGCTGGCGGTTTCCTTACTCACAGCGGCTTCCTGATTTGGATTTTCATTAGCGAAAGACACGGATGGCGCTAGTAAGGAAAGAGCCAGAATTGAACTAAGTGTGCAGCTTGTCCATATATTCATCATTTTCCACCCCTTTAAAATCGCACTTTAGTCACTAAGGAACAACTTTGTCTTTTGACTCCTATCGAAAGATATTTTCTCATTCATTCCGTTCTTTTTTCACCAGGCATCACAATCCCATAATGCGATCTTCGTGTATCCTTTTCCGTTCCGGGTAGCGATTGGGTATCTTATTCTGAAGTTGATAAATGCGGATATTTCCCAAACCTAGCTAGTATTTACCAATAATTCTCAATTTTCAGTATATATGATTTCGAGCATCATTTCAATTTGATATTTATATTTTTAAAATTACATTTCAAAGAGGAAAAATCGATTATTAAAATCTTGCGCTCATCAGTAAAGGAAAAGCAAGCAACACACTGGAAACAAAGACAGTAGGCGAAATTCCAGCGTTTCGTCTGGTTGGCATTGTGGAAAGTGCCTATCGAACAGCAAGAATTTTGCCTCCTATGCCGCTTATTAAAATAGAAAGTAAGATCAAATCAAAGTCTAGTTTTCCGTTGCAAAATGTACTTCAGTGAATATGACCCTCAGGATATGGGCTTCAAGCATTACATGTTGTAAGTGAGAACTAGCGATTAAACGCGACCATGAAAATACAATAACGGTGAGCATGAAAAGGCCTCTCACATAAACTGTGGGAGGCCTTCAACTCTAATGATATTCATATGTTGGGTGAGCACTCATTTCTGAATCCCCGTCCCCCTATATTAAGTGATTTGAGCGATGTTTGTATCATGCACCCCATTTATATTAAATAAAGTAAGCAAATGCAATATTATAAGAAAAGAACAAACTGAACAAAAAAAGCCCTTCTCTTTTGAGATGGCCTATGAGCAATCCTTAACTTTTAAAAGCTTTGCTTGATGCTAGTGTATTCTTGATTGTTCGCATACATCGGAATAGGAACGACCATGTTTGTATGGGAGCTTAAATAAACTATCCATAACAGCAGTAACACAATCTTCGCAATAAAAATTGACGAACTCCCTACCTTGTTCAAAAATTGGTGTCATCGTATCTATGTCAGCCCATTTAAAACAGTAAATACACATTTGCCTCATGATATATCACTCCTTTAGTATGCAGAAATAATTAGTAATAATCAAAAGAAGAATATGTGCTACTTGTCGACATTATTCTTGAAACGATATTCTTTCGTAAAAAATCCCTAACATAATTAAGGGAGCAAGGGGAATAAACTGCTATAAAACTATATCCTTTATATACCACTTAAAATGGGCATTAAACCTACCAAAAAACATTATCTTTTCTACCAAGACTTTCTCCTTTAGCAGAAGTTCCCACCAGGTTTCAAATTTGTGTTTACTCCGTTTGCTGATTGGTAATAACATAATACATCTTTTAACTATAAATCAGAGTAGGGAGTGATATTTATGGCAAGGCGTTCCAACAAAACCAAACATAAAGCAAAAACTACTTTGAATTTAAAAACTAATATTAAGGAAACATTATTTAATATCACAGACAATCCATCAACATCTGTACAACAATTAGCCTATTATATACAACATCACCCTGATGTAAAAGTCACCAAGAAACAAATGCTTGGAATTCCTTATACCTTCCATAACTTAGAAACAAACGGGTATAATTATTATTTAGAAACCAATAGATTTAAAATTTTGCAGTTGGATGGACATTATCAGGATAAAAAAATTGTATCATATCGATCATATAGGGATTATCATCAATTAAATGCACCAATTAAAATGACATAACTCATATTTCCAACCTCTTTAATTAGAGGCTTCCAGACTGTAGACAAACTCGATGAAAACCGAGTTTGTCTACAGCATTTGAGGTCTCCTCTGGACAAGCTTATCCCGCCCGGAGTCTCGCTCACCTCCTTACACCCCCTTTTTTTTACATAAGAAAAAGAGCTGCCAAAGCAGCTCTCTTATTGAAGTAAAGTACGAACGATTATTGAAAAATGACTGTGTCTTTGTTACTTTCCATCACTGCCAGTTTGTGTGAAAGATTCCTGCCAGATCACGTCGTTCATAGGTATGTGCACCAAAGTAATCACGTTGTGCTTGCAAAAGGTTAGCATTAGAGATGCCTTTTCGATAACTATCGTAATAAGTGAGTGAAGCACTTAAACATGGAAACGAGATACCGGAATTTATTCCCTCACAGACAACCTTTCGCAATCCTACCTGGTAGTCCGTAACCTTTTCGGTAAAATACGGTGATATTAGTAAATTAGCCAGATTCGGCTGCTCTTGATAGGCTTCGCTAATGACGTTTAAAAACTCGGCACGAATGATGCAACCACCGCGGAAAATCAGCGCAATATCCTTTAAAGGCAAATCCCAGCCGTAAAGTTCAGAAGTCATTTTATATTGAGTAAAACCTTGCGCGTATGCACAAACTTTCCCCATATATAATGCTTGTCTAATATAGTCAATCCACTCATTTTTATCCAATTTTTGCTGATTGTTTTCGGGGCCTGTTAAAATATTTTCTGCATTAACCCGTTCTTCTTTTAAAGCGGAAATGTAACGAGCAAACAAAGACTCTGTAATAATCGAAACTGGTATTCCGTTATCAATAGCTTGCATGCTGGTCCATTTGCCTGTACCTTTTTGTCCTGCTTTATCAAGAATCACATCGATCAAGGGTAAGCCCGTTACATCATCTTTTTTCCTTAAAATTTCAGCAGTGATTTCGATTAAATAACTTTTCAGTTCGCCTTGATTCCATGTTTCAAAGATGTCAGCAATTTCATGGACTTCCAAATGCAACTTTTCTCTTAAAAATGTATAGGCTTCGGCGATTAATTGCATATCTGCATACTCAATCCCGTTATGTACCATTTTTACAAAATGACCTGCTCCTTTTGGACCGATATAGGTACAGCAAGGGTCAGCATTTACCTGTGCTGCGATTTTTGTCAGAATCGGAGCTACTTTTTCATAGGCGCCTTTATCTCCACCCGGCATGATTGAAGGTCCCTTTAATGCCCCGACTTCTCCACCAGAAATACCAATTCCCAAATAACTGATTCCTTTAGATTTCAATTCATCATATCTGCGTTCAGTATCTTCGTAATGGGAGTTACCGCCGTCCATGATAATATCGCCTGATTCAAGATGAGGAAGCAATGAATTGACCACCGAGTCGATCGGCTTACCCGCAGTCACCATTAGAAAAACCTTTCTTGGAGTTTCCAGTGACTGAACAAAGTCTCGGATTTCGTAATACGGATGGAGCGACTGAATATCCAATTCAGCTGCAAGCTGATCCGTTAAATCTCTTGTGTAGTTATAGACAGCTACTCGTTCCCCTTTACTAGCCATATTTAATGCGATATTACTGCCCATTACCCCTAAACCAATGACACCAATTGTATTGTACATTTATTTCTGCTCCTTCTATGTAAGAATAATAGGCAGTAAATCCCTGCCATAGTGGGGGATTTACTGCCGGGAAAGGCTTATACAAATAAGCTTAGTAATAGAATGAATCCTAATCCAGCTACTGAAATGATCGTCTCAAGCAAGGTCCACGTTGCAAATGTTTCTTTCATGCTTAAACCAAAATACTCTTTAAACATCCAGAAACCAGCATCGTTAACGTGTGAAGCGACTAAGCTTCCCGCTCCTGTAGCAAGCACAACTAGAGCAAGGTTAACGTCCGTCTGACCTAACATCGGAATTACTAAACCAGCTGTCGTTAAGGCAGCAACGGTAGCAGATCCTAAGGAAATACGCAGGATTGCCGCGATGATCCAGGCAAGCAAGATTGGTGATAATGATGTTCCTTTGAACAATTCAGCTACATAGTCACCTACACCGCCGTCAATCAATACTTGCTTGAAGGCTCCTCCGCCCCCTATGATTAAAAGCATCATCCCGATATGCAGGATTGCTGATGTACAGGATTCCATAATATCTTTCATTGGAATCTTTCTTGCCAAACCCATTGAATAGACCGCAAATAATAAGGAAAGCAACATGGAAGTACCGGCCTCACCAATAAAACGGATAGCTGCTAGTAGACCATTATCTTCAAATCCCATTGTTTTTTGCATCAAAGTGATAATCGTAGCAATTGACATTAATATAACCGGAAGTAAAGCAGTAAATACACTGATCCCAAATCCAGGTGTTTCTTCAAGTTTAAATGATTTTTGTTCTCCTAAAGAGGCAATGCTGCCTGTTTTCGTAAATGATTCAGGTACTAATCTTTTAGCTATCTTCGTAAATACCGGTCCAGCTAAAATAACGGTTGGAACCGCAATAATGAAGCCGTAAAGTAAAACCTGACCAATGTCTGCACCATATTCACCCGCGATGACGGTTGGCCCTGGATGCGGCGGTAAGAAACCGTGTGTTACGGATAATGCCGCTACCATTGGAATACCAAGATACAATATCGAAACTTTCAATTCCCTTGAAATTGCAAATACAATTGGAATTAATAATACTAATCCCACTTCAAAAAACAATGCGACACCGATAATAAATGATGCTGCAACGACTGCCCATTGAATATTCTTTTCACCGAACTTTTTAACAAGGGTCATGGCAATGCGCTGCGCGCCGCCTGAATCTGCGATCAACTTACCCAACATCGCTCCAAGTCCAAAGATTAATGCTAAGTGACCGAGTGTTCCGCCTAACCCAGCTTCAATGGTTTTGACAATTCCATCAAGTGGCATCCCAAGCGCTAAAGCCACTCCAAACGATACAATGATCAAGGAAATAAAGGTGTTTAATTTTAAACCCATTATTAAAATTAATAATGCGACAATTCCTAAAGCGACAATAACTAACGGCATTGTAATTCCCCCATGTCTTTACTTTGTAGCATTGATTAAGTTTCTTTGATAATTCGCGATCTGTGTATATTCGTTTTCCAATACCCTTGATAGGTTAATGAAAATCGGCAGTAGTTGCCTATATTCTTTTACAGAATCATCTTTCGGTGTGTGCTTGTGGGTATTGCCTATCATTTCAGAAACTACTTCGAAGGAATCAATTTCCCCTGTGGCATATAACCCCAATATACAAGCACCCAGGCACGAACTTTCGTAGCTTTCTGGAACCACGACTTCCGATTCGAAAATATCGGACATCATTTGCCGCCAAACAGCCGACCTTGCGAAGCCACCAGTAGCTTGAATTCGGGTCACGGGACCGTCCATACACTCGGTTAAGGCTAAAAATACTGTATATAAATTGTAAATGACTCCTTCTAGAGCCGCTCGAATCATATGTTCTTTCTTATGCGAGAGTGTTAATCCGAAAAATGATCCCCGTACATCCGGATTCCATAATGGTGCACGTTCACCTGCGAGATATGGATGGAATAACAATCCATCGGCGCCTGGTCTTACACGTTCGGCAATCTTGGTCAAGACTTCATAAGCGTCGATGCCAAGCCTTTTAGCCGTTTCTACCTCGGAAGAAGCAAATTCATCGCGTATCCAGCGAAGGACCATCCCGCCATTGTTTACCGGCCCGCCAATCACCCAATGCTTTTCCGTTAATGCATAGCAAAAGATTCTTCCTTTTTCGTCGGTTTTCGGCTCGTCTATAATCGTCCGAATCGCACCGCTTGTCCCAATCGTGACAGCGATTTCACCTTTTCGGATAGCGTTTACACCTAGATTTGAAAGGACACCATCACTTGCCCCAATGACAAAGGGGGTTTGTGGATCAATCCCGATCTGTTTGGCTAAATCCGGGTCACAGTTGTTAAAGACCTTTGTTGTTGGCACGAGTTCAGATAATTGCCCGCGCGTTATTCCGGCAATTCTTAAGGCTTCCTCATCCCAATCCAAGTTTTTGAGATTCATCATGCCCATCGATGAAGCAAGAGAATAATCGACAACATATTGATCAAAGAACTTTTTAAAGATATATTCTTTAATCCCGATATACTTTTTAACATGGGTTGCGATCTCTGGACGGTCATTCACGATCCAGGCGATTTTGGATAATGGAGACATCGGGTGTATCGGCGTTCCGGTCCGTTTGTAAACTTCATGCCCATCTAATTCATCTTTTATTTTATGGGCCCAAGCTTCACTGCGATTATCTGCCCAAGTGATACAACGGGTCAGCGGCTGGTCATTTTCATCCATGGCTATAACACTATGCATCGCACTGCTAAATGAAATAAATGATATCTGTTTATCTGGATGCTGCTTCGTTATATTTGTAAAGGCTTTCAAAACGGCCTGAAAAATCTCTTCAGGGTCTTGTTCCGCTGTTGTCATATCCGGTGTGTAAAGAGGATAACCAATATTCTCCTGCTCGATGACATCGCCTTTTTTCGTGAATAATACCGCTTTTGTACTTGTTGTACCGATGTCTACACCTAACATATAGCTAGTCATTTTCTTGTTCGACTCCTTTTGAAAGCATCTGTTGGGCCGTCCATAAGTCTTCAACTTTCTCTTGAACATCATCAAAGTTTTCATGTAGCGACTTAATCATGAGGTCCCGATCTTTTGTCCTGATTGCATCAATATAAAGTTGATGGTTATTTATGATCCGTGTAAAGTCTTCATACTTTTCTTTAAAACGACTGCGCATGGATAGAAGAATCAAACTTTCCATCACAGGTTTTAAATTATCCCAAATCATCAGGATGTAGGAATGATCGATAGACCGAATGATCGTTTCGTGGAAGAGGACATCCTGATAAGAAAACTCATCAGCATCTCGATATTTTATGGAAATTTTCATCATTTCCAGTATTTTACTAAGTTCCATCACTAATTCATTCGTTTCCATCCTTACTAACCGTTCAAATACAAACGTTTCGATGAGTATACGCACATCATAAATTTCTGCATATTTTTTTTCTGTTAAACCAATGACAACCGCACCCATTCTTTCCAATCGGATGATATTTTCAGAGGCCAATATTTTTAAAGCTTCACGAACTGGTGAGCGGCTTACACCAAAATCGGCAGCTATTTTATTTTCAGATAGGATGGCACCGCTTTCAATCAACCCCGAAATAATGCGCATTCTTAGCTCGGATGTTACACGATCACCTGCTGAAGCTTTTGAAAGCCATTTTACAGGATATAGAAACTCCTTTGATTCAGCCATAAATTCACCTTCCAATTGAGTTCAAGTACACTTGTATACAAGTATTTTATAATAATAATAATGAATAATGCAAGCATTTTGAATGTAACCGGATTCTCGTTACTATAAGTCAAAATGATATAAGATTCTGGTGAAAATAATGAAACGGACTAACCTGCTCCGTTAGTTCCACAAGAAAAAGCTGTCTTAAAGACAGCTCCAATCTTCAGCTAATGCACCTGTTAGTTCCATAAGAAAGGCGAACCTTATTCAAGAATCGCTCCGAATTCTGGAATAACTTCTGAGCCTCTATTAGCTGGTTTAACACAATAACGGCTACTCCACGGCAGTTTCTAGTATCGTTTCCCGTTTAGCTAAATAACAAGAACCCATTATTTATGGTACGGTTCACCCGCCTCCTGTTTTTCAACAATATCTCTATCTTGGACAATGCTTGATGTATTCCCTATAAATTTACTATAAACCTTGTCATAAAGCTTGATAACACAATAGCCAAGCAATCCCCCAGAGGTGTTTAGTATTAGATCATCCACATCAAAAATTCCGAGAGAAAAAACTACCTGTAAGCATTCCAAGCATAAGCTTAAACTCAAAGATCCAGCTAATACGCCTATGAATGACATTCCTTTATTTTTAGACAAAAATACGAGAAACATTCCAAATGGGATGAACAATGCGATATTCCCCACCAAATTACTAAAATCATGCCACCATGATAGACTCTGAATATTAATGAATATTGTTTTAAACGGGAAAAAATTACCTCTTTGCAATTGGTACATGAGAATATCAGGGTTCCCAAGATTCGTCTGAAGTTGATGCCAGAGAAAGGTCATATCTCTCCAACGGAACTTAAATAGAATGATTCTAAGCAATGCGTACATATAAAAGACAAATAGTGCTAGTACAATAACCCTTCTGTTCATTAATTTCGTTTTTTTCATTTCACCGTCCTTACTTCCTTGAGATTAGTATGTATTGTTCTGGGAAACACCGTCACAATTACACCATCCATATTGTTGCCTGATATCTCCCAATGAAGATTGGAAGGCACATGAATGGTCGTATCCTTGGTTACAGGGTAATAAGAGATCTCATATTTTTCACCATGTATAGTAGTTGAAATGGACTTTTGTTCTTTTAGGAAATCCAAATATTCTTCTAAAGAAAAATTCTTTTCCTCCATAATTACACTGTGCGGCAATCCAACATAGCGAATATGCCAAGGTTCATACTGAATTCCAGTAACTTCTGTTTTATCCTTTGGATACCGTAAAATAAAGCCGTATTTCCAAGCATTTTTTCCTATCCACTTTCCTTCAGGTGCTACATCCATCTTCATTTGAGTTGATCCTACATCAAGTGATAAACCCAAATTGTGTTCGCTATAGCCTGCAGGCAAGGCATAGTCAGACCCCATTTCCTGGTAAAGTGCACTTTGCTCATCAAAGTCTCGAAAGCCACTATTAATTGTAAAATGGCGAACCCCCTCTTTTTCTGCAGCAGCCATCATCGCCGAAAATTCATGTGCAATATCCTCTGACAATTTAATTTCGTTATCAAGCAACCCGTATCCCTTTGTCAATTCTTTATGCGTAAATAAATTTACAACATCTGATTTTATACTCTCTTTGTGAATCGGATATTCATTATTAACCAAAAGTAAATTTCCTTGAAAGACCCGTTCTTTTGTAATTTCTATCGTTTGGAAACTTTCAGAGGTCTCTCTATTACCTAATTGATCATTGTTACTTTTTTCATATCTTTGAACCTCTTGAAAAGACGATTCTTTATTGACAAATGCAAAACTCAGACATAATACTAACAACAATAAAAATCCCCACTTCTTCATTTCAAGTTCCTCCTTATTCTTATAGATACTAGAATAGGAAAATTTTTTTAAAAAAAGAGTAGGGTAAAATTTAAATTTTTCTTAAATCCTTTATGAAAATTTTTAAACTTGGTCAATTGTAACACTTTCCTGCGGTAAACGAACTTCAAATACAGTGTGTATTAAACTACTTTCGGCCGTAATCGTTCCATTATGTTGCTCCACAATATTCTTTGCAATGAATAAACCAAGACCTGTGCTATCTTCTTGATGAGTTCGTGCTTTGTCACCGGTATAAAACATATCAAAAAGATATGGAAGTTCATTCGGAGGAATACTATCTCCATAATTAATAACCTGAACAACCACTTCTCCTGCATCAACAAACCCGTTAATATCTACAAACTGACCATCATATCCATAGCGATTTGCATTGGTTAAAAGATTTTCAAACACACGAGCTAACATCTCTCCGTCACCCAAAATAGGTAAATGGGGAAGAATATTCATTCGGGCGATCAAATCATTTTTCTCGAAAACAGGATACAATTCTTCTTTTAATTGAAGAAGTAGGTCACTTAAATTAATTTGCCTTTTTTCAACTGGTAACATGCCATAGTTCATTCTAGTTATTTCGAATAATTCATCAATCAGTCTTTCTAAACGCTGAGATTTAGTAAAGGCAATCGTTAAAAAATGTCTGACTTGTTCTTTAGTCAACTTCTCATCCTTAAGGATTAAATCTAAATAACCTAAAACAGAAGTTAGGGGAGTACGCAAATCATGAGCCAAATTTACAACTAACTGTTCTTTACTGTTTTCAGAAAAATCGCCTCTTTGTATGGCTTCTTCTAATTTTTCACTTGCAAGATTAATTGCTTGTGCAATATCTCCAAATTCATCATTTGATTGGATATAAACCCGATGTTTAAAGTTGCCACGAGCGAGATAATGAATTCCGCTTGATATCTCCTTGAAATAGGTAGAATAGGGCTTAGTGAGTAAATAGAAAAACAATATCGAAAGTGAGATAAATAGTACAAAAAAGAAGTTAAAGTCTCCAATACTGTCTATGAATTCACGAAGTTGGGCCAATGGGTCACCCCAACGAACCCTCGTATGATAATAAAGCTGCAGTCCTTTAAAGATTAAGTAAGTTATAATACCACCAAGAAGCATACTTAAACCAAATAATACGATTATTTTGGAGCGAAAACTGTGTATAAATTTAGCCATTGAATGTATACCCCACTCCCCAAACAGTTTTGATTAACTTGTTTTTCCTTTTATCTTCTCCAAGTTTTTTCCGTAAGGTACGAATATGCACCATTACCGTATTACCACCTTCAAAGTATGCATCACCCCAAACCTGCTGAAAAATATTTTCTACACTATAAACTTTCTTTGGATGACTGGCTAATAAATACAAAATATCAAACTCTTTCGGCGTTAGCTCGATGTTTTCACCATAGAGCAATACTGTACGTTGATCAGGAGAAATCACCATTCCACCAAATTCCAAGATAGCTTTATTATCTACTTTGGGTTGATTCAACTTCATAAAGCGCCGCAATTGAGCATTCACACGAGCAACCAATTCAATGGGGGTAAATGGTTTAGTCATATAATCATCTGCTCCAATCACTAATCCATGTACCTTATCGAAATCAGAAGTTTTCGCACTCAAAAAAATGATAGGCATATTATATTGTTCCCGAGTCTGACGGGTTACTTCATATCCATCCATTTTCGGCATCATAATATCCAAAATTAGCAAATCAATTGATTGAGTCTGGATAACATGTATGGCTTCTTGCCCATTATGTACTTTAATGACATTGTATCCTTCTTTTTCTAGATGGATTGCAATAAGGTCAGCAATTTCCTCCTCATCATCAGCAATTAAAATCGATATACGTTTC
This sequence comes from Peribacillus aracenensis, assembly GCF_025175645.1. Taxonomy (NCBI): domain Bacteria; kingdom Bacillati; phylum Bacillota; class Bacilli; order Caryophanales; family Bacillaceae; genus Peribacillus; species Peribacillus aracenensis. Next base: position 5,954 of record NZ_JANZMJ010000032.1, on the reverse strand, counting down.
ATCTATTCCACTCCTATATCAACATTCAGTGAATTATTATCTTCATCAAACCTTACACAGCTGCACCCTTTAAAAAACTCGATATTTTGGTGAGGATGCCTTATCAGCAGAATCTTAACTAACATGGCATAATTTAGAGCTTATATTTTATTTTCTATTATATCTTTTTTTTCTCCCAAGAATCTGGCCCAATTGTTGACAAATCAATATGTACTCTTGAACTATCCTGCCCCGTTCCATAAGAAAAAGCTGCCTTAAAGACAGCTCCGATCTTCAGCTAACGCACCCGTTAGTTTAAGTACAATCCTTCACAAATTTTGTTTTAAATTAGAAAAAAGCTCCCAAAGCATCTCTCAACAAGCTAGTTAATCTTCTGCTCATTTACTATTTTTTATACCATTTATCTGTTTTAAATTCCTCTGGAATCGATTGCTCAACAGGGTCATCAAATCCTAACTGTTCAAGGATTTCAAACCATAAATCTCTTTTAGAATCAGGTAATTTCGAGCCACACCAGGGACAATAGGTTATCTCTATACTTGAGCTGCCTCCATCGTGGATTATTAACCCATATTCATCAAACTTTTTATCATAGGTAATCAAAATGTCTGGACAATCAATCTTGCACTTAATATTAACTTGGTCTTTCATAGTTTCGCAGCAGTGATTATTCATAAAAATCTCCTTGAATTAAACCCTTTATTGGTTTCTATGTATATTGTTTATTGTAATTTTATCATAGTCGCTTATTGAGCTAACCTGCCCCGTTAGTGCCATAAGAAAAAGGCTACCTCAGCAACCTTCCTTATTGAAATAAAGCACCGTTTGTTTAACAAGCATGGTTTTTAATTAGCACAAGAGTTATCATATGAAGGTTTGGAATATAAATTTCACAGCCATCCATAGTGTTTGAAGCTAAAAATTCGTTGGGAAGTTCCAGCCATTTAGATGCAATATTATTTAGCATTGGTTTTACATTAGATTCAGATGATTCATCTATATCAAGAAAAACCTTGTACATATCATCAATTTTCCAATACTTTTCTATTTCGGAAACAGACATGAAAACTTTATAATTAGCAGTAAATTTCTTAAAATCATCTAAGTGTTTGTTAGTTTCTTCTGAATTACTTGCCTCAATAAATAATGTAAATTTCATAAGCAAAACTCCTTAAAATATAGAAAAGTTCGTCTTATTAAAGTAAAATCCTTCTAACCTGCCCCTATAGTTGTATAAGGAAAGAGCTGCCTTAAAGACAGCTCTGATCTTCAGCTAACGCACCCGTTAGTTTAAGTGTATACCTTCACAAATATTGAGTTTAATGATTAGTAAGGTATTGTTTAACCTTATTCGCGTCTTCAGAAGGGTATTGATATTCGAGAATACTAGCTACTTCAATAGCTACTTGCTCAAACAAGTCAATTGTTTCAAACAACGAATTCCAAACTTGTTCGTAATCTCCATTAGGATATGTTTTCATCAATCTTTCCCAAATGTCGTTATCAAGGTAGCACTTTAGGTACTTGCTGTTTTTTCCTACACTCAATGAAAAATTGGTTTCTATACCAACTTTCCACTCAAGCATTGTTAGTAACATTTCTCTTACACTACTTAAATGGTCATAAGCGTAAAGTATTTCTTGTCTCCATAACCCTTTTGCTACATAAGTTGAAACCCACCAAAATTCATTACAACATTCAGCAAAAAATTCAGCAGAAGGCTTTTTTACCCAGTAATCTTTATCTGTTGGTTCAGAAAGCTTAGGCATATTTCCATCTTTATCTAATAAAATTAGTGTTAATCCATCTTCAGAACAATAAGTATCTTTTTCCTCAATCGGAATCAGCATTAAATCAATTCTATTACCATCCTCAAATAACATTAGATAGGTGAATCTCCCACCCAATTCAGGTGGAAACATTGCCATATCTTCTGGTGTTTGCATTATTATTCTTTTCCCAAAAACATTTACCCAATCAGGATTAATTAGAAACGATTGAAAGTCAGATACAAGATAAACAATATCATAATCTCTGAAAGAATCTTTAGGTACATTAAAATTCGTTCGAGAACCATTCAATGCAACAGCTCGTACTCTCTCATCTTTCTCGGCAACTCGTAATATCAATTCCATCATTTCTTTTTCTGAACGCATATTTTCTCCTCCTAAATATTTAATTTCTTAATACGTATTTCTATTAGGAGGTCCTCTGATTAGTAATAAACAACGTTATATAAAATGATCTATTATTGACATCCTAACTCCTCCAATTATTTTAAGATTAAAACTTAATAATGTATAAAAGTTGATTTTATTTATATCACTAACTTGCTCCATTTTTTGCATAAGAAAGACCGTCGAATGACAGTCTTGATCTATTGCTATTGCACCCGTTAGCTTTAAAAAGATTAGGATTTTAATTTTTTTCTCATTTTAAAATTAGTCAATTTGACACCTTTACGTTCAACAGTTTGTGAACGAACAATATTGTAACCTTTATGTTTAAAAAATGGTTTAGCTGTAATGCTTGAATCTGTATAAATTTCTAAAAGGTTTAGCTTTTTCGCTTCACTTTCAAGCATATCAACTAATGCTGAAGCTATACCTTGACCTTGAAAATCTTTATGAACAAACAGTCTATCTAAGTACCCGTCATAGGTCAAGTCACTAAAGCCCACTACTTTATGATTAATTTTTGCAACAAATGATATATTTTGACCTAATGAAATTTTCCACGAATTGATTTTCGATTCTTTTTCCTCTTTTGTTGCCCAAACATCTAATTGTTCTTGCGAATAATCCTTCAAATTAACTGAATGAACTGTTTCGTAAAATAAAGAAACAATTTCTTCAATATCAGTTTCCTTAAATTTCATAATAATCATTTTCTAATGTACCTCTCTCTATATTAGAATAGGTATATTTTACCGTAAAACCCTTTATGGAACTAACCTGCCCCTTTAGTTCATTAAGAAAAAGCTGCCTAAAGTCAGCTCCGATTTCAGCTAACTTAAATTGAATAAAAGCTTAAAATTCCAATTATCATTGCGATTATAAGAATTGATACTAAACCAATAAGTATTTTCATCCAAGTTTTCATGTAATCACCTACTTGTTGAGTTTTGTGACAAAAAAAAAGACGGTTTTACCCTCGCCTTTACCTAAGATGCCAGGATGGCCTCTAAATCATATAAGGTCCGTACGCGGCCGGATATACAGAAGCCCATTATTAGGATATCTTGATTCATATTTTCAAAGAAGATTTTTCTAAATGGTGGACCAAAAATGCACGGTGAATATGGAAAAATCTCAGCATGGGCTAATTTGTCTTACCTTTGAGTCTGTCTTTGCCTTAAATAATATAAACCACAAGCTAAGTTGAAAAGGGAATAAGCACCAAAAAGAATTGGGAAAGCTTTAGAATTTTGAAAAATGCTAAAAGAGACTAAAGCCAAAATAAGAAAAAATAGAGTGAAAATAAAACTTTGTGTATACCTGGGAAGCTTTTTCAAAAGTAAATCACCTCTTTCTTACTTTACCAATAAATGAAAGATTAGTGAATCTCATAATACATTGCTTCTAAACTCTATTTTCATAAAAATTACTTATTAATTTATTACGTAACAGTTCGATTTCATCATACTTAATGAACTAACCTGCCCCGATAGTTCCATAAGAAAAGCTGCCTTAAAGACAGCTCTGATCTTCAGCTAATGCACCCGTTAGTTCATTAAGAAATTCAGTTTATAAGTCCTTTTAAATATGTTTTATGATATTTTTTTAAGAATCCCCAAACAATAATTAGAACCCCAAACACTACAAAGAACAAAATCGGCAGCTGAAAAATATCCATGTAATCTCCTAATGCCCATGAATTATTTGCTTCAATAACATTCTGGTAGGTATCCTTATATTCATATTGAACAATCCAATTATCCTTTGTACTCGCCACTGTTCCTAAATCATAATCATCGCTAACAATTCCTTCTTTATTAAAAATTTCATACGGATCTTCAATCATAAATGTTGCATACTGATATTCAATGGGGTAAGTGGTAGAAGGTTTTTGTGTTATATTAAAATCTTTCAACCAATCTTTTAATTGAGCGTTCTCTTCTGTGTTAAATAATGCAAGATAATTCAAATGATCCTTATGTTCGTCGAAAAGAGTTTGAATATCCTCTTTTTTGGAGTCAGAAATCACATCATCATCACCTACAATGGTTAACACATCGTTCATGATGATGCTTCTTTCTTCCTTGAAATTATATATTTCTAAGGAGGTATTTACAAAAATGATAGCTCCTAGCACAAGTGAAACCAATGAAAATAATAAGATATAACGAGCAAATCTCTTTTGTACACTAAAAAATTCTGATAATCCTTTAATCATGTGTTTTTTATCTCCAAAGTTTTCAATAGCCATTCTGCTCGCTTCTTCTTCTGATACTCCCTTTTCTTTTAACTCATGGGCAGCCTCTAATAAATGCGATTGCATTTCCTCTTTTAATTCCTGAATTTCTTCTTTATCTCCATCAACATTTCGGTAAACCGAATGAACGTATTCTTCAATTTGTTTCATTTTTTATCCCCTTTCCAATAAAACGGAAAAACAGATACCCTACAACATTTAATAAAGCAAAAGCAATAACCCAACCAGCATTCAATCGTCTATGATGATAAGCGTTAATGATTGCCCAAATTGCAAACAGTACCCAATAAATACATACACTTAGAAACAATGCAGTATATGCTGTTTCTACATAACCTTTTGATTCAACCATGACATCCCAATTTTCGTTACCTGTACCATCAGCACGATAAGTAATAAAGTGGTTAAATATTGGTTTTTCTCTAAAACTATATTCTGGTTCTTCGCTTACAGTAGTATAAAATGTCTCATTACCATAATTGGTAACCTCAACAGCACTAATGGTTACTCCTGTAATGTTTTCATTTTCTTGTACAATTTTTTGAATATCCGTTTTAGCTTGCTCGGTTATTGTATTACCTAAACTATCAAGGATTTGTGAACTAAATTGATAACTCTCATTTTGTTGATTCCTTTCAAGTGGAATAAGAATACCATATCCGATAAAACTAATTAAAAGGAATGTTAATGCTGTATAAAGTACCCATTTTGCAAATGTTCTTTGTGCTTTAAACAACTGACCAACAATAGAACGCATTTCTTTTTCTCCGCCGAAACGTTCAATGGAAATTTCAATTGCTTCTTGTTCAGACTTTCCTTCTAATTTCAACTCGTGAACAGCCTCTAATAAATGACCTTTCATTTCATCTTTTAATTCTTGTATTTCTTTTTTATTTCCGCCAACATTTTGATAAACCGAATCAACAAATGCTTCAATTTCTTTCATTTTTTCTCCCCCAATCCAAAAACGAATCAATCACATCTCTTACAAATTCCCATTCCAAACGCTTTTCTTTAAATCCTTCTTCACCCATTGATGTAAGTTTGTAATATTTTCTTCTTCCTCCTGGTCCTTTCTCATCCCCCCAGTAAGAAGAAATCCATTTATTCTTTTCTAATCTCTTTAAAGACAGATAAAGCGTACCCTCTTTTAATTCAAATTGGTCATCACTCTTTTCTCGAACAATTTTGGCTAATTCATAGCCGTACATATCCCTCTTATGTAAAAGAGAAAGGATGAGAGTGTCTATATGCCCTTTTAAGACTTCTTTATTAATTTCCAAATTATCCACCTCTTGGTATAAATATATTTTATATTACTATATAATGCAAGGTATTCATTAAAAAAAAACGGGTAGTTCTTAATGAACTATCCTGCCCCGTTAGTGCCATAAATCGAGTAGGAGGAGGCGCCTAGCCTCCGACCTCTCACACCACCGTACGTACCGTTCGGTATACGGCGGTTCAGTTTAAGTCTGACGTAGTTTTGTATATCGTTCATATAGATTTACTAACCCATG
>NZ_JANZMJ010000031.1:0-68921 GCF_025175645.1 Peribacillus aracenensis | reverse complement strand
TGGAGTTTAATCCCTATAGAGCCTTAGTATCAGATTCCTGTTCGTCGAGCCAAGATTTTATTCCACGCTTCCTCCAGCCCTTACCTCACGATAAGTACCTTGCGCTTCCTTAGTGGTTGGTCGATGTGTACCCCCACAGTGGACTTTCACCACCTGAATAATTGCCATGCCTGGCACACAAGAAAAAGCTGCCTTAAAGACAGCTCCGAACTACAGCAACGTACCCGTTTGTTCAACAGGAAAAGCATCATCACCAATTTTATAAAAAACCCACAGTTAACTAAATAGGAATTCTTATAAACCTTGAGGACTGACCTCTTAAGCTAATCATTTATTTCGATCCCATTCAAAAAGTATCCAATCGTTTCAAGCTCTTCTTCATTTAGTTCCCTTTCTATATATCTTTAAGCTCTTTTAGAAAACAATTAACCTACCTACTATTTTTAATCGCTCCCAAAAAAGTCCGCATTACTTGTTCGGCTGAAACTTCCAACAATTCAGCTCCTCTATCCATAGCTTCCTTTAAAGGCATAGGAGCGTTCACTAAACTATGAACACTAGTTACTCCATGATCATATAAAACTTCAATACCCGTTCCGATCGATCCAGCTAAAACAAATACTGGAATGTCATGCTTTTTGGCTTCTTGTGCAATTCCCATTGGTGCTTTGCCTGAAGCTGTCTGGTAATCGATTTGGCCCTCTCCGGTAAAGACACAATCAGCATCGGACAATTTTTCACCCATTTTCGTATGCTCCAACACAATATCGATGCCCCTTTTTGTTTCCGCTGGAAAAAAGGCTTGAAATGCACCTCCGATTCCACCTGCAGCACCCGCACCCGCTTTATCATGCAAGTGTATGCCTGTCTTGATTTCCACTAAATCAGCCCATGATGATAAAGCTTTATCAAGCAATTCAACCATGGCAGGAGTGGCACCTTTTTGAGGTCCGAATACACTTGATGCCCCATCCGGACCGACTAACGGATTCTGGACATCCGAGGCAATCAAGAACTTGGAATCTGCAATTCTGGAATCAAAATCTTCCGTATTAATTTCTGATATCCGCGATAATTCGGCACCCCCGAATCCTAGCGGTTTACCATCTTCATCAAGCACCCTCATTCCCAAAGCCAGGAGCATTCCAACACCCGCATCATTGGTGGCGCTTCCACCTACCGCTAAAATGAACTTTCGACAGCCATCATTCAATGCTTTTTGAATAAGCTCCCCTGTTCCGTATGTAGTAGTGATCAATGGGTTCAGCTCATCTGGATCGACTAGGCACAGTCCGGATGCACTGGCCATTTCAATCACGCATGTTTCCTGATCACCCAAGATCCCATATGCTGCCTGAACGTCTTCAAGTAACGGTCCTTTAACGGTCACTTCAACTTTTCGACCATTCGTAGCTGCCACAAGGCTATCCATCGTACCTTCCCCGCCATCCGCTACAGGAACCAATTCTGTCTTCGCATCCGGCAGTACCTTCCTGACCCCTCGTTCGATAGCTTTGGAAGCTTCTAACGCTGACAAACTTCCTTTATAGGAATCTGGTGCAATTACAATTTTCATGCTCAGGCCCCCTTTGAATATATTTTTAATTAAAATCTTTTGAAATATATACGAAAATTAGTATGACATGTTGTTTGTTTTATTTTGGTTATATCAGTAAGTATTCTGTTATTTCCCCACCTACCTAAAGTATAAGGTTGCTAAAGGGTTAAACTAACCATCATCCCCTTTTTCATTATAAGTCATTGCTTGTTTGATGGGGGTGATGGAAACGAAATTAAATCCGTTAAATAAGAGTGAGCGAAATCAAATGACGGAATCTGTTTATGGTACTCAACATACCCTTGTTGGGTTCCTGAATGTGAATCGGTTTTTCTTTCTCCATACTGCGCTTGCTGAAAATAGTATCGACCAAAGACTGGATACAGACATTAAACAATTAAAAGCATTTTGGTTTTCGAAACGGTTTGGGCTCTATTGTGGAAAAGGTATTATAAAATGCCACTCTTTCCGGGAAGCTGAATCAGCACTTTTACTAGGTGAAGCAAAAAGGCACTGCTGGAAAGGAGGATGAGCGGACGAAACGGCAATTTCAGGAAAGCATACTAGGCATATTATCTGAAAAGTCGGTCGAGACACTGCAACAATTTTTTCCTTAGTAACTTAAAATATCGGGGTATGTGCAAAAATGTATTTCCATCTTAAGCTCTTATATACCGATTTAAAAAAATCAAGGAAATTAACGGGAATAATCCAGAGGAGCTCATGATGCCATAACTTTGCAGTTAGCCATTTGGTTAAGACGGAAAGGAGAAACTGAAGATAAAGTAAGATCAAGACGGTTATTTAAATGAACTCATTCTATCCCTATTAAATTCTTGCATTGGAAATTTGTATAATTGATCGAATTACCGAGTAGATTAACAATACATGATTTTTTTGCATATCAGGAGGGAATTTGAATGAGTGGCATCGCAAATCTTTTAATTATCCTTGGATTTACCGTTATTTTCATCGTCATCATCGCCTTGGTTTTCCTATTACTTTATATGATTTTCTTTGACCGCACGCAGAAGCATCATGCAATTTTAAGAAATTACCCCGTGCTCGGGAGAATACGTTACTTTCTGGAAAAAATCGGGCCTGAAATGCGGCAATATTGGTTTAACAGTGATAACGAAGGAAAACCCTTTTCTCGGGATGATTATGAACATATGGTGAAAAGTTCAAAATATTTACGGGATGTAATAGGTTTTGGTTCAAAACGGGATTTTGATGAAGAAGGCTTCTTTGTTAAGAATAGCATGTTCCCAAAATTGGCCGAAGAAGAAAAATACGATCGAGAAACAAAAGTGACGACTAAAAGATACATTCTAATGAAAGACCCGCTTTTCTCACAGCGAGAAGAAAAATGGGGAGATGAAGTGTCCTCTGCATTCTTATTGGATGATGATGATGCCGTGATCATCGGCCCAAACACTAAGCATCCCTTTCGATTAAAAGGTCTTATCGGCATGTCCGCCATGAGTTATGGTTCTTTGGGGAAGAACGCAATCACTGCCCTTTCTGAGGGATTGGCTGCAGCAAAAGGCACATGGATGAATACAGGGGAAGGCGGACTTTCTCCTTATCATCTAACCGGCGGTGTCGATATAATCATGCAAATCGGGCCGGCCATGTTTGGGGTTCGTGATAGTAAGGGCGAAATGGATTGGGATGAGTTAAAAAGAAAAAGTGAAATACCGGAAATCAAAGCATTTGAAGTCAAATTGGCTCAAGGTGCCAAAACTCGCGGAGGGCATATCGATGCTGAAAAAGTGAATCCTGAAATCGCTGAGATCCGTAAGGTCGTACCATACAAAGCGATCGATAGTCCAAACCGGTTTCATCAATTCAATGACGTAAAATCCATGTGCGATTTTATTGAAAGAATCAGGGAACATACAGGCATTCCTGTCGGCATCAAAATGGTCATCGGCGGCAATGACAGTGTCGAAGAGCTTGCTAGCTATATGAAAGAAACCGGGCAAGGTCCCGATTTCATTACATTGGATGGCGGTGAAGGCGGCACGGGTGCTTCTTATCAGGAATTGATCGATAGCGTAGGGTTGCCGCTAAAATCCGCATTGCCGATTTTAGTATCGACATTGGAAAAATACGGCGTCCGAGATCGGGTTAAAATCATCGCCTCCGGTAAATTGTTCACGCCAGATAGAATCGCCATTGCCCTAGCCATGGGAGCTGACCTTGTTAATATAGCACGTGGTTTCATGATTGCTATAGGATGTATTCAGACGATGAAATGTCAATCCAATGCTTGTCCTGTCGGGGTAGCAACCACTGATCCGGAATTGCAAAAGGCACTTGTCATCGATGAAAAGAAATACCGTGTGGTCAATTTTCTTGTTACCCTTAGAAAAGGATTATATCGAATTTCAGCCGCTGCTGGTTTGGATTCACCTATCCATTTTCAGCCTAAGCACATTAGTTATAAGGATGATATAGGAATTGTCACATCCCTTGAAGATATCATGAAAGAAGTAAAGGGACAAATAGGTGCCAGGCAATGAAAAACCACCGCCCAAGTGATGGGCGGTGGTTTTCACTTTATCAATAAGTGAAGCCATTTTAGGCTGCTCCAAAATGTATCAGGCATGTATACGAGTATCCCCTGTTTAGTTTTTTCCCTTACTTATCAGCTTTCCATAGCGATAATAAACATAAACTGCAGCTATAAAACCAGTTACAGACAGCAATGCATCAAATAGGAAGATGATTGATATATTCCCGCTTTTCGACATCCACCACAAGCGGCATGACTATAGAAGCCAATCCTGCAGCTGTTGCCACGATCCCGGTCATTGTTCCTTTTTTTCTCCAGAACAATTCCGTCATAATCGTAATGGCTAATTGAAAAATCCCCGAAGTGGAAAGTCCGATGAAAAATGCCGTGATGGAAACGATGATCGGTTCCTTAACCAAAAGGATCGTAAGGATTGAAATAAAAGTTATGATCGGATAAACCATGATAACCGTTATTGGTCGTACAATCTTTTTTAATAATACGGATAAAACCAATACAGAAATAAGCGCCCCTAAACTATAATAACTCAGTAATTTGATGGAACTGGCCATCGTCATGCCCACAGCTTGCTGACCATAAGTTGGCAGCCATATCTGTGAAACGGTAAATAATCCTGTTGATGTGAAACCGATTATCACAAGAGCAAGTCCCTCTTTACGTAATACCGGTTCTGAAGTGAATTTCATTCTCCCGGTTCGAACGTCCACTTGTTTTTCCTTATACATATTCGTACTTGGAAAAGAAACGGTGAATAAAAACATCAAATTCAATAGATAAATGGCAGCAGGAATAAAAAGGCATATCCATAAAACATCTCATGATTCGAGAAAAATAATATCATGAACGGGAGAAGAAATGCTCCAGCAGACATGTATGCTTTCACCAGTACACTGGCAGAACCGACAGCTCTTGGGAAAAGCTCTGTTAAACCGGGATATGAACCTGCATCCATTGACGAATTAGCGACACCTGCAAGGATGGCAAAAATAAAAGTCAAATGATAATTTGGTGATAATGGAATACCAATCAAGAAGATACCCATTCCCAATGATGAAGCAATAATTAATGGTTTTCGCCCGATTTTATCTGATAAATATCCCGTAAATGCATATGTAAGTAATTTCCCCACCCCTATAGCTGCGATGATATAACTTACCCCGGCACTATCTGTATCCCATTGCTCCGTTAAATACACCATATTCGATGCGAGCATGATATTGACCATGCCTATAACAGAAAATAATTAATATACACTCCTGATGCTGTTTTCATATACGTGTTCTTCATCCCAAAACTCCCAACCTGTCTTCAGGAAGTTCTCCATCGATTCAATATTCATAATAATCTAAAAATAACCATAACATTTTTTCCTTTTTAGCAAACAAAACCGCTTACTCTTATTCATTAACGTATATTTAAGACAGTGTGACTTGCGTTTTTAATGCAAAAAAGCTCATATGACATGAGCTAGAATCAATGGTCAATATTTCAAATGGATTGATAATACCATTTGCCATCACGTATAAACTTTATGCATTGGTCATTCAAAAAAAGGTATTCAAGGTGAGCCAGTGTTTCACCAACTGCAAACCTGGTTTCGTGAATGGGCAGATTTCCAAATAAGATATGGCAAGCACTTTTTACAGAAATCGGCTCTTTCATGTTTTCATGAATTACATGCAGCCTGTCCTGATGGTGGTCCAACAATTCAACAATTCTTTTATTGGCATTTTGAAACGGTTTCCCATGTGAAGGGATGACATATTCAACGTCCAGCTTTTGTATTTTTTTCAAAGAAGTAAAAAACTCTTCCAATGGGTTGCAAAGACCTTTAAACCAATACGAAATATTTGGAGATACCCTGGGCAATATATGATCTGTCGAGAATAGGACACTCTTTTCCTTATTATATAATGATATCAGACCATCAGAGTGCCCCGGAGTGAAAATTACTTCATACTCATATTTGCCAAAATGCAGATTCATTCCTTCTTCCAGATGATGATTTACGGTAGGATAGGGTTTTACTTGGGGCATGAATCCACTTTCGTCACTGGATAAGGCGACGGCTATCTCGTCTTCCATTCCACATGCCTTATAATTTTCTTTAAGCAGATTCAGCGAATCCATTTCCCAATATGTAGTTCCCGCATGTTCATCCACTTGTGTCATCCAAACATCCGCACCTGTTAATTGTTGCAATGCCCCTGCATATCCGTAATGGTCTGGGTGATAATGGGTGATGATAATATCGGTAATATCGTGTTTTTCGATAATCGGGTTCCATAAATCCTTTGTCGTTTTGTTATTTAAACCCGTATCAATGATTGTCCACCCTTTTTTACCTTCTGCTAAGAAACAATGGACATGATCCAACCTAAAAGGCAATGGAACGGTAACTTGAGTAACTTCCAATTCATTAAGCACCTATAACTTCCCCTTCCGATGTAACTTTATTTACATGAACAAAAAATCAAAAAACAAAACATTTAAGTTTATTAAATAAAAGGTATATCATTAATCAATTCGACGAATTCTTTCAAGTTCCTTTAATCAATATCCAGAACCCATGGCCTTGGGGCATTTGATAACGCAAGAAATGAATAAACTGCCATTAAAACTAATGGCCAAAGCTTTTGGGTATATAAAAATATGCTATTTATTCCCAATGCAGACACTCGCTTTCCAAGGGGGTCCCACCCCTTCCTTTCCATTCAACTTTGTTTTAACTTTTAAGAAAGAACTCCTTTGCCTACAGTCTTTTTAAAAATATAGAAGAATTGAAATTTGAGGTGATAAGGGTGCTTTCTAAACATTATTCTATTCAGCGATATCAACTTGAAATGATTACTATAGATCAACTGGTGCCATCGAACCATTTATTCGTAAACTGGAGACGGCCTTTGTTTTATCTTTCATGTTTGACTTGGTGGAAGATATGTAATTAGAGGCAGGACACCCAGGTATGATCCATTTATATTCTCTATTACTGCTTCAAATCCAATAAAAAACCAAAAAGGTTTCGGAATGATAGCATTCCGAAACCTTTTTGTCTACAAACTGTTGTCATTACTATTAATAGCACCACCTCGTTTTACATATCTTCCTCGATTGTTTGAACAAGGATAAAAAGAAAATGATAGATTAAATTAAAAGCTTCTTCCAATGACATGTTTTCTCTAAACCCTTTTAAGTTATCCAAGGCAAAATTCACGTCCCATAGCCCGTCGCCCTGATTAAACATTAAACTGAACGATCCAATTCCTCCTTGAAGTTCCTTTGTTAAATAGGCTTTTAATACTTCACCCATTTTTTTCTGGAATTTCAATCCGAACATCGCGTTATATGTACCGAAAACATCATCGATTTCTAACGAAAGTGCCTCAACACCGATTAATTCAAACCATTGTGATTCAAAGTAAAGGAATTCATCTTTGTTTTTTTTCAAATACTCGATAGGTTGTGATAAAAATGCAGAGTTCTCTTCAGAGATTAATTCTTCGCTCTCTTTATTACTGCGCTCCATATAAGCATCTGTAAAACGAGATGCATTTTCTTTTTCCACTATAATGATATCATCGGCAATTAATTTATGCTTTTCTACATAATCCATTTCTTCTTTAAACAATTCAACCTTTTTTTCGGTTACGGATTTTGATATGTATGATTCCATTTGTTTTTTTAACATGATTTGTCCTCCTAGTATCTTTTCAAGCTCTTGCATTTCAATCATAGCATATTCCATATAGAGAAAATAACTTTGTGAAAGAAATTACAATATCGATTGTAGCAATCAATTCGTGTCTTCGATATAGTAGTGGTAAGAGTTTATACATATGAGAGAAATGAGATGTTGAATATGCAAAAAATCATTGTAGTTGGTGCAGGAATTTTGGGAGCCTCAACTGCCTATCAGTTGGCTAAAAATGGGGCTGAAGTGATCATTATTGATCGTCAAGATGTCGGTCAGGCAACATCTGCAGCTGCAGGAATCGTTTGCCCGTGGATATCGCAAAGGCGCAACCAAGCTTGGTATCTCCTTGCCAAAAATGGGGCGGCTTTTTATCCCGGTTTAATTGAAGAACTTGAACGGGACGGGGAAACAGAGACTGGTTATGCCCAAGTCGGGGCCATAAGTCTACATACAGATGAAGCTAAATTGAATGCCATGAAGAACCGGGCGGCAAAAAGGAAAGAAGATGCACCGGAAATTGGGGCAATCACTTTACTTTCCGCAGAGGAGACACGTGCCTTATTCCCGCCTCTTTCCAGTGAATATGCAGCCGTTCACGTGAGCGGTGCCGCGCGGGTCGATGGACGCGCACTTCGTGATTCCTTATTGCGGGCATCACAAAAAAACGGCGCAAAACTTTTGTATGGTGAGGCTATACTTTCATACAACGGTTCACAAGTGACAGGTGTAACATTTGGAGATGAATTCATACCTGCTGATAAAGTGATCGTTTGTGCTGGCGCTTGGGCACCGGAATTACTGAAGCCACTGGGCGTTAATTTTCAAGTCACCTTCCAAAAGGCACAAATCATTCATCTGGAAACGCCAAATGAAAATACGAATAACTGGCCAGTAGTCATGCCTCCGAGTGATCAATATCTTTTGGCTTTCGATAATAATAAAATTGTTGCGGGGGCGACACATGAAAATACGGAAGTATTCGATAACCGAATGACCGCAGGAGGGCTGCAGGAGGTTTTCAACAAAGCCTTGCAAACCGCCCCCGGTTTGATGGATGGTACGTTTGTTGAAGCAAGGGTCGGTTTTCGGCCATTCACGCCGGGATTCCTTCCGGTCATGGGCCCTTTACCGGACTGGGAAGGCATAATCGTAGCCAATGGTCTTGGGGCTTCCGGTTTAACAATGGGCCCATATATAGGCTCCCTATTGGCAAACCTCGCACTTGATAGAAAAATCGAAATCGATATAGAAAATTATGATGTAAGAGGTGCGCTTTTTACATAATTTCCCATTAGTTACCTATTGGCTTTATGATGAATATCGACTGATCTGAAAAATACCCAGATCAGTTTTTTTCAAATGGTCCTTTCATAAAAAAAATCAAGGACCTTTATTGGTCCTTGATTTATAAATTCTTTAATTTTTCGAGCAGGGCATTCTTGTGGAAATTTGACAAATTCATCAATTCAAAACTACTTCAAATATCTATGTGCCATTGAACAATATTTGCTTGCGCAGCAAACATCGTTTAAACGAAATGTTTTTTCTCTAAAGGAAATTGTTGAAGCCACAAATAAGCATCATCAACATTACATACAGTTTTTCTCTCACACATGACTGTTGATGGTTCAGTTACCTTAATCGTATAAAATATGTGTCCATTTATTTTTCATCTATTTATTAATATCAGGTCCACATACTTCTTCATAAATAACTTTTAACTCTTCAATAGTAAGTGATTTTAAAAATTCCTCTAGTTCATCCATGTTAATGCCTCCTATAATAAAGAACACTTGTTCTTATTATAATCTCCAAAATATCACTAGTAAATAGTTAATTTTACTTTTAACACTATTAGATGAATTGAAGAATTCTCAAATATTCCCTATCCTTAAATACCTATATAAAGTTTCATTGAGCATATAGCCCTCCTCTTCAACCAATGGTCATTTCCTTTGAAAAATAGTGCTGTAACATCATTTTCATTTGCTCTTTATTTGCTGCGAATTGCTTATGCCGATGCCCATTTCCTCCAGATAAATGAGGAAATCCTAGAAGCATGTTGTTCGCATCCAAATAATCTTGACCCGCTAAATAGTTTAAGACCTTGGAAACGTTTACGCCTAAAGGAATAATAAGAGGGCGTTCAATGGTACCTATTTCGGTGGCAAAGCCTTCCATTATATTTTTTTTAAGCAAATCGGTCTTTAAAATATTCGGAGTCGTTCCACTGTAGTTTTTCCCGTTATAAAAGACTGGATAGGTTAAAACAGAGGTAGTATGAACGAGGTGACTAGCTTCGTTAAAAAGATCCTGTGTGGACGATATGTTTAAGTATGTGTGTAATCCAAGCTCATCTAACATGTGAACCAAATTTTTTCTCATCGTTCCTTCAAAACTGGAATTCCTTTTTACTTCGTGCAGGATCTCTTCATCGCTATGTAAGTGCCCTCTTGCATTAATTACGGTAGAATATGATTTTTTCATTTGATGTAAACCAGGAGTGATTCCGACAATCACCACTTTGGCCCGTTCATTTACATATTCGAAAGGTGCGTAATAGATTTCGAGTTTTTTCTTTTCATCTCTTTCAAGCAAAAATTGTTCGCTCTGTATCATTTTATCTGAATAGTCAGCAGGTAAAGCATTAATTAAATCCTTAAATTGCGTAAAATTAGAAAAATTAGCAATTCCCATAAAAACCCACCCCCTCTTTCTTCGAATTATTTTTGCCATATCAGTATATCAGAAAAGAAGGTTCATCAACGAGCACAAGCTGCGTTCTCGTTATGAAGACATTTGAAGAAGCTATTTTCTTTTGCGAATTAATTAGCCACTTGTTGTTGTTTTTACTCCTCAAATTGATGAGAAAAGCTTGATAAACATGTATTGGAATGTGCCGTGGATTGTGAAGCGTTAAAGAGAATATAGATTAGAATAATTTTCACACGCTGGTAGCGTTAGTTCGGGATAATAAGTAGATGCGTGATGTTTAAGGTCCTCTTTTTCCCTTCCATTACAACATTATTCTTTAACTGAACCTAAAAAAAAGATAAATTGCTTTCCAACCCTTCGGTTGAAAAGAATTTATCTTAAAATGGTGTTTGGGGATGAATAAAAATTTGGGTTTACAAAATGAAACTACTGATTGAATCTTCCGCGCTGGCGAAGTAATTCACGGTTCAGGTTCGGATCCTTTTCAAATGCAGCGCGTCCGTGAAGCCAGAATATATTATTTACGACAACTAAATCTCCAACAGGCAGTTCCAGTTCAAGCACACTTTCATCGCTTTCTAATGAATTGGATAAATCGCGTAAGTATTTGGCTTGTTCGATTGATTCAGGATAAACGAATTGATCGATAAAACATATACCAGGTTTGTTATTATGATTGAAGAAAGTCAATCTTTCAATCTCCTGATCAATATTTTTGCTTTTTGGAGCTTTATACGTGAATTTGTGGCTGGATAATGGATGATTCACATACATATCAAGCTCTTTCCAATCGTCTAAGTGCAATAAACGTGATTCTCCACCGCGTGCATTTTGTTCGATCATTTTCATCATTAGTAACCAATCCGTCGGTTCATCTACAAAGGTGCCGTCCGTATGAAGGGTAAATAAACGATAAGCCTGACGCAAATACGAATCACTGCTATCCGTGTCTTGAACACTAAAGCGGGCATAATATTTTCCTGACATGGCATCATGGTTTGGAGTTCCCAGCAAGTATGAAATGGCCGTTGCAAAAATGACGTATTCATCCGTATTTTCCGTAACACCCTCCAAGCCTAGTGTAAAGCCACCGGATTCCCGATCATGAACGATGTTCCGAAGCACTTCACCAAAATCTTCACCCACTTGATCCAATAAATATGAAGCAACGATGATTCGTGCATATGGTGTATATTCCAGATGTTGAACAGACTGTTTATCCTTCGATACGGTTTCTAAAAAAGCGGCAATTGCCTCTTTTGAAATTTCAATATGATATAAACGGCTGGATTGAGGGTGAACTTTCACCTCGTATTTTTCTGTTTTCCTTTCGAACTTTGCTCTCTTTTTTTCTGCAATGCTCATGAATAATTCCTCCTGTTATTTGTAATATAGGTGACAAAGTTAACGGGAAATATAAAAAGCCAGTCGCACATGATCCCCAAATAAAATAGGAATCGAACTGTACAACTGGCTTATATTCACTTCACTGCTCTATGCAAATAGAGTCACAGCGAATATGCAGTTTATGTATGATTTATTTTTCCTGTTTCCAATCATTATGATCTTTACACGATTCTGAAAAGGTATTTTCCAAAGGTGTTAATGTCATAATATTGGCTTAATTCAATTAAAACATTTTTTCGTAAAGTTGTCAACCTTTTTAACATATTATTCTGAAAAATTATATTGCTAACTTGGTAGTTTCGATTTATCTCCTGCTTTAATTTGCTGAAAATGGAGATCGAGGTCTTTCAAGGCAGCAATCAGTGCGTTAGCCGCTTTTCCCCGATAATAAGATTGGATGGATTCTATCGCGTCATCAACACCATCATTTAAACTGATCCCTTTTAATAAACGCCCAATAAATTCCCTGCCATGCTCTGTTGCCAGTGTACAGGAAGCTTCCAGGACAACCCCATATTTAGCATCGACTTCTGCGGTGATGGTCAGTGTTTCAAAAACACTTTTCGCTGCCATCCCTTGAGGTAAACGTGCATGACCTGCAATGAAAATTGTTTTACCATTGAACATGAGGCGTCTTCCTCTCTCTTTAACGAATTTTATTTTTTCAATACAGCTTCCAATAAGTGTGTTTGTTCCGGAATGCGGTTAACAACCTCTTTTCCGATTTCAATCGAGGCTGTTGCTGCAGGTGACGGTGCATTACATACATGGATGGTCCGTTTCCCCATTATAATATGAAAATCATCCACCATATTACCATCATCCTGTAACGCCTGGGCCCGTACTCCAGCTGGTGCAGGGATTAAATCATCTTCTTGAATTTCAGGAATCAACTCCTGCAGGCTTTTCGTAAATTGCTTTTTACTAAAAGAGCGGACATATTCCTCCATCCCTTCCTTCATGAATTTACTGGCCAGCTTCCAAAAACCTTTATAGCTTAAAACTTCAGTTAAATCTTTCGCATTGAAGTCCGTTTTCTTATAACCTTCCCGTTTGAAACTTAGTACAGCGTTTGGACCGGCATCTACTTCACCGCTAATCATCCGAGTAAAATGAACCCCCAAAAATGGAAACTTCGGGTTAGGTACCGGATAAATCAAATGATTGACAAGGAAGCATTTTTCAGGCTTCAGTTTAAAATACTCACCGCGAAACGGGACAATTTTCATATCAGTTTTATACCCAGCTGCTGCTGCGATACGGTCACTGTGCAACCCTGCGCAATTAATGACCATTTTTGCTTTAATGGTACCGTTGTTCGTATCGATGATGACATCATCAAAATCCTCGTCAATTTTCTCGACCTTTGTTTTCAGCTTAATTTCACCGCCGTTGCCCCGGATGATATCCGCCATCTTTTCACTTACCTGACGATAATTGACGATGCCGGCTTGCGGGACGCGAATCGCACCAAGCCCATTAACATGTGGTTCGATTTCCTTTAACTCATCCACACCGATTCTTTGTATTGCCAGTTCATTTTGCAAACCGCGGGAATATAAATCATCTAAAAGAGGCAACTCTTCTGGCTTTGTTGCAACAATGACCTTACCGCAAATATCATGTTCAATTCCATGCGTCCGGCAGAATTCCGTCATTGATTTGCTTCCTTGACGGGCAAATCGTGCCTTGAAACTGCCCGGTTTATAATAAATTCCTGAATGAATGACGCCGCTGTTATGTCCCGTTTGATGATCTGCAACAACAGCCTCTTTTTCAATGACTACCACTTTAGCATTAGGAAAACGCTGGTAAAGTGCCATTCCTGTCGATAATCCTACAATTCCTCCGCCAACAATTGCGAAATCATACACAATTAACACTCCTTTTATTGATGATTTTTAGTATTCAGCAACTCCATATACGTAATTAAATTGTTCTTAGTCCGTAAGATGTGAAATTCTACTGCTGCCCTTAGTTCTGCAGGATCCCCTCTTAGTGCCGCTTCATATATCATCCGGTGTTCCCGTTGCGTTTCTGGGTAATAATCAATCAGCAAATTCGGCGCAATGGGTGAAATCCCCAGCGTTTCTACCATTTTTTGAACCCTTGGCCATGGGCATCCCTTTCGAAGGGTTTCATGAAAAGCCGCATTCAAAAGGATATAATGCTCATTGGTTTCATCAGATAACTGAATTCCTTCCATTTCAATCAAAATTCCCTTTAGTTTTTCTTTGTCCTCTTTTGTTAAGTAAGGAAGTGATTTTTCTACTGCAAGGCCTTCAAGCAGAGACCTAGTATGATAAATTTCTTCAATATCATCCCGGGTAATCGGTGTGACTATCGCTCCTTTATGGGGAACCATTTCCACCAACCCTTCCAGTTGAAGCTGTGTTAGTGCCTCACGAATGGGCATCCTGCTAACTTCCAGGCGATCGGCCCACTCCTCTTGGATAAGTCGCTCTCCCTTTTTCAAAGTCCCATTCAAAATCGCTTTCCTAAGACTTTTTGTTACATTTTTAACGATTGTTGATTTGTCTCTTCTAGAATTAGCATTATCCAATCCAGCGTCCACCTTTCGATATTGGATACAATATTAACTATAACAACTATATAAAGCGATTACAATACTGAAAATTAAATATATTGTATCCAATTACAAAAATAATGGATACAAAAATTTAGAAAACGATCTTCTTCAGACCTTATTATCATTTAGGGACCCGTTTATATTTTTTTATTAAACAACTTAGTATTTGATCCAGGACCATTAAATTTCACAAATTCTAAACAAGGAACTAATGACAAAACCTAAAATATATCAATATGATATCATTGTTACTAAATCCTAATTCATACAAAAAAGGAGTTGTTATTAATTTAATAAAGAAGTCTTTATGATTGGCGAAACAAGGACTAATGATTTCTCGGATAAGGAAATTTTCGAGAAAATCGGATCTCTATGGAGCAAAGCAAATGATCATGATATTGAAAATGATTTGAAATATGGGATATACCATCAGTACGAAAGTAACTATCGTGGCGATTATACTTTAGCTATAGTCACCGAAACCCCTATATCGAATGAAAAATTGGTCATTCCAGATCAGGAATATGTGTTGTTTGAATGTTTTCAAGATGAACAATCCGTGGAAAAAACTTGGTAAAAGATATGTCAGCTGGAAGAAGAAAAAGAAATATAGTCTGGATTTTAAAAAGTACTATCCTGCTGGAAAGGTGGAAAAATATATTGCAATTTACAAGTGATAAAAGCATCTATTATGTGAAATGAGTAATAAAAGTAGATTCTTTATTTAGCTAGTCTTAAAGGCATGAACCCCTTCACCCACAGGGACTCATGCTTTTTTATTTCACCTTTGTTCACTAGGGATTTGAGATGATCCTCTTTTAGCAATATGACTTATCTTGTCCAGTCCGTTATTTGTAGTTTCTTAAAGTTAGCCTTCTTTTTTATTCATCAATTTTTTGTATCAGTATACATTAATATTTTATCTGCAAGCTACAACCGTGATAAAATCAAACAAATATAGTTAAGAGAATTCATCTATAAAATATGAAATTGACAAAAAAGTCTTTAGAATAAAGGGGAAAATATGAATGGCGGAATTAAAAGATTGGAAAAATGGTGCTCACGGGCATAAGTTCATAGCTTCTTTTAGCGGTGGAAAGGATAGTGTCTTAGCTCTATATAAAGCAATAAAGATTGGTGAGCCTGCAGGACTGATCGTCATGCTGGAGGAAGAAGGAAAACGTTCCAGATCCCATGGAATGCCTCCGGAACTCATACATGCTCAAGCTGAATCAATAGGATTGCCCTTATATACAGCAGCTGCCAGTTGGACTGATTACGAAAAAGTATTTATGAGCCTTTTAGAAAATGCTAAAAATCAAGGAGCAGAAGTGTTAGTAACTGGAGACTTGGATATGCCCGCTCATGGCTGTTGGCATGATAAGGTTACGAAGAATGCCGGGTTGAAGCTCGGAATGCCTTTATGGGGAATGAACCATCGTGAAGCTGTCGATGAGTTCATGAATCTAGGATTCGTAACGATCATTGTAACCGTCAATTTATCATTGGGAATGCGAGAAGATGATTTAGGGCGAACTTTAACCCATGAATACGTGAAGGAACTTGAAGCTCGCAGCATTGACCCCTGTGGAGAAGGTGGAGAGTTTCATACAACAGTAATAGATGGGCCTATTTTTAAACAACCGATTCCCGTTCGTAAATGTGAGATTATTAAGGACGGGGAGTATGCTTTTTTACCTTTGGAGCTAGATCATATAACGAATAAAAGTACTTTTTAACCAAACTAATAACCCAAATTCCTTACAAGCATTCTCTACTTCACCCCGATTATTACATGTTCTCTAACAATTGGGGTGAAGTTCATATGGTTGAATCCTTTTTTGGACAGGAGGATAAATCGCTAATTTTAGTTACCATAATATCATTATAGTAACCTCTATGTTTGTCCCCCCCTTTCATTCTTGATAACTTTTGTAACATTATTTATTCAAAAAAGTAGAATAACAGATTTTCAGAAGTCTAAATGTACTAATATATTGTTTGAAAAGAAATTGGATTTTTTTACATAATCACTACTGGATGATATCAACAAAAAAAGACTATATTCTAGTCTTTTTTTGTTGATATCATTCGATTGTGTTAAGGTCCTATCCAATTCCAGTAATACCAGTTACCTCTGTGCATACAAATTCTTAAAAATGTTTGCATTGGAATAATTCCCTATTACACGACTGAAATATCAGTAATTAATAATGAGTAATACAAGAGTTGTCTTCGTCCGTTCTGTTAATAATAGAAATCCATCAATGTTTCGTCCATTAAATCCTGTGTGAGTCCAATGTAAATCATCGTATCTTTTGGATTGGAATGATTAAGGATTTGCTGCAGTAAAGCAATATCCTTGAATTTTTGATAATGCAAATAGCCGAAAGTTTTCCGAAGGGTATGTGTACCGACATCCGGAATGTCTGCCATTTCAGCTGCTTTATTCAGCACCCGATAAGCCTGTACCCTAGTGATTGGACCATTTCCTTTTCGACTCGGAAATAAATACTGTTCATTCTTTAGGTTCGACTTCCGGACATATTTCCTTACTTCCTTCCGTAGTTGAGGATTGACCAGGAATCTCTTAATTTTATCAGTTTTTTGCTCAACAATGACTATATGCGTACCCTCAAGAATATCTTTAACCCGCAATTGTAAAAGATCCCCTATACGTAACCCAATGTTTATCCCGATTGAAAACATCATATAATCCCTATAGCTGCAATATTTTAATAATGACTTTTTCATCTTTTCTATGTGATCCAACCGGCGTATCGGCTGGACATTCTTTATTCTTTGAGAGGTTGCTTGCATGAATGGCTCATTCCCCTTTCCCCCTTCTTTCATTGTACGTGAACAGGTGAAAAAAAGGCAAGTTTTATAAATTTTGATACCCTTATAAACCTTGATATAACGCGTTTTCGAATGTATCAATAGAGGTCCTTTGTTACATTCGGAATATTCTTATAATATAACTCCTGAAATCGCTAAAATCTACCAATCTCCATCAGCCGCTTCTATAGCCTCATATGGCGTTTTTAATCCGAACTCGATTCTTGACTCTAAGGAATTAAAACAACAGCTTTAAAAGCGAAATATGAAGCTCGCTTTTTGACTTTTATTATAATTTTTTATGAAAATATACGGATATTAAAACAAGACTGTTTTTCTTTTTTTATATTGTCTCTTTTCTATATTAATATAAAGGGAACGCCCATTTTAAAAAAGCCGATTTCCCCTGCTAAGAAATGTCCGGCATTAATTACAATTTATTCCTGTGAGAACAAATAAAATCGGGCCCGGGATTTCTTTCCCTCATTTTTTGTTAGATTCATTTATATTAACAATAATCATGTTATGTAAACAATTATTATGATAAAGAGAATCTTAGTTACTTCTCTTTTTCAAATGTACCTCCAACCAATTAATGAATATAAAAACTGGCATCATCTATGATTTCTATTTCTTTGTAACTTTTTAGCTCATCTATCAATTGGAAAAGTGCTCCATCCTTTTGTTTTGCTTCAATCATGCAATCCAGCTGTGGTAAGCTTCCCTTTATTTGTTGCAAAAATTCCATGAACATTCCTACATCCACAAAGTCAGCGTGTGCTCGAAATTCCTTATCGGACCTTGGACTTGAAATATGCATTTTAGGAGGTAGCTTCGAAATACTCCAGGTATTTAATATACGGTTCCAATGATCTTTCCAATCTTCACTTGGTAACTGATGTGCGAGGTAATGGTGGTAATCAAAAACCATCGGAATCCCTAATTTCTCACATAAATAAAGGGTTTCCGATAAAGTATAGGTAGTATCATCATTCTCAAGAATGACCATTCTTTGAATCGATTCAGGAATCAAACCCCAATTATGGATGAACTGCTCTAAAGCCTGAACATGCTCCCCATAACCGCCCCCAACATGGAGAACGCAGCGGTGCTCGGGATCGACTCCCATTTTTTTCAATAACGTATGATGCATCCTTAATGTTTTTAAAGATGTCTTCAGAATATCGATATTTGTACTATTCAAGATGACGAAATGATCTGGGTGAAAATCTATCCTTATTTTTGGGTGGTTTGTAATGAATGTTTTTAATTTAGCCAGTTCTTCTGAAATCGGATCGATGTAATCCCATTCTGGTATTTCTGGATGATTGGCTAAAGGGATTAGTTTTGAAGAAAGCCTAAAAAACTGAATATTATTAGCTTCGTTATGAATCAGCAAACGCCAGCAATTATGAAGATTGGAAATCGAAATACGTTCGAGCTTCCTTATCGCGGCATCTCTGTCCTTAATTTTTGAAAACTGAGCAAAAGTCATCGTTTGGGATGGTGAACAGTTTGGAACATGATTACTCATGGCTACATAACCAAGGCGGATTAATGTCAATGGGATAGCTCCTTTACGGTTTTATGTTTATTGGAAGTATTCCCCTTTGCAATCAATATTATATATGTAAGCAACCATCCCTCCCCAAAATAAAAAAATGACCTTTTTCCGAATGAATATCGGGCAAAAGCCATTTTTCCAACTATCATATTCACGCTAGGATTTCATTCTCTTTCCTTTTACACTTCAGGGGTCGGGGTTGGTTTAGCATATCCACTTTTATATTTTTCATCGATTTTATTCCGGATCTCTTTGATGCTCATACCGTCATTCAAGTCCAATATGGATTGTGCCGCTATTTCTAAGCAAACTCCGCATTTCGTCCCGTGGTCATCCCAAACGACTTCACCAGTTTTTTTATTTTCATGAATAAAACAATCGTAATTATTTTTATGGTTAGCTGACTCTCCACAGCCGCAGTAACAAGGTATTTTTTCAAGTAAATTTTTGTTTTGCGCAACAGCTAAATAGATTGTCTTCATATCCTCAGGTTTATCAGCTAAGAAATCCGGTGCTATCTCCTTGCTGCTGGTCTCCTCCTGAAGATCACCGGATACCGTATGCTCTGAATGTCCTTCATGACTGTTTTCTTTTTGAATAACACTTTCCTCTTCACTTGAACAACCTGAAAGTATTAATGAAGAACAGATTCCTAAAGTGATGGTCATTAATTTTAGCTTCATTTATACACTCCTTGATCAATTTGATATCCCCATTTTATGGTACCCAAGGGAATTCTACAAGCATTAGTTTCCATAATGATAAGGATTTGAAATAACAAGTATACTAAAATGCCTAACTGGTACGACTTCGTCGTATTCTTAAAGTATTATCCAAACTTTAAAAAAGACTCTTTTCGTAAAGTTTGTTGTTTTTAAAAACTAAACGATTTAAGGTTGATGGAGTGCAAGTGCGAGACTCCTACAGGAGCAGCGGGACAGGTGAGATCCCACAGGCGTTAACACCGAGGAGGCTCACCGCCCGCCCCGCGGAAAGCGAGCATCTGGAGGGGAAATCAACCACACCGCATTACTTGGTAGCAACAAAGTATGCGAAAACAGCCTTAAAAAAAGGATGAAGTGTCCTATTCTCACTTTTCAACCCTTTTTGATTAAGTGTGTGTATATGTTCGATTCTCTGATGATTGACTTTATTATTTGAATCTAATAAAAATATTTTAATAAAAGGCTAGTGAGAAATTTATTACTTACCTTTCAAAAAAAGTCGATGATTCCATATAAGGGAATCATCGGCTTAAATATTTTATTGAGAATTCGTCTCCTTTACTAACATTCCAATATTCCTGAGACAAACGAGCAAGGTCCTTATTTCTTACTTCTCGATAAAGTTAGCGGAATGGTTACGAGTGAAACTCCTGCAGCGATCCAAAACCAGCTGGTATATCGTTTTTTTCCTCTTCCGCCTTCACTGGGTATACTTGATCCGTATGATTTTCTTGTGGTCGGCCGTTCTATGCCTGCTGTTTCATTCGCTTTATGCAATTGCTGATTCTCTGGTAGTTGGGTGGTTCTTTCTAAATCGCTTGTATCTTCTCCCATTCCTTTAAGGAAGGTCATCAGAAAAGTCATGGCTTGTTTGACTTCTTGGTCATTCAAGGAACGCATCAATGTTAGATAGCTTGGCTTATCAGGAGTTTTATCCGCTTCGGCCACACGGGCAATCCCTGAATTGACTTTAAGGATAAGCGGTTCAAGCTGCTGAACATTAAGTGATCCTAAAGTGCCAAGTATGAGAAGGAGATTTTTTAGCGTATTTGATGTTTCTGGGGTGTCTGCTGTTTTGACCAGAATGTTCAGCACTTTGTCCCCTTCCTTCAACAAACTGTTAACCATTGATAATATCCCACGATCCTGCATGCCTTTCATAACTTCAAACGTTTCTTTAATCACTTCTTTATTTTCCAAAAGGGTACGCTCTATCTCCTCCAGTTCAATTCTTTTTCTTTCTTCATCGTTTAAGGTGATTCGATTGATCACTTTTGTCGCTTTAGCCACGGTTCCTCTCCTCCTTCTTGATTTTCAAGAGGTCACCTGGGAATATATAATCTTCGCGGGCCCATTTTTTTTGTACTTGTACACCTATCTGTGGTTGTGGATTACCATTCCGATGGTTGATGCTCGGCAATGGATTATCTCCTTTGACCCTGAGCACTTCCATTTTTGCCTGAACTTCCTTATAGGCAGGGGTATCGGTATCTTTATCTGAATGGCTGCTTGTCAATTGGTTGATTGCCCCGTCACCTGAATCGTTCATTGGCAGATAAACCTCTTTACCTTTTACACGATCTGTAATCAGGCATTGCACTTTTGCATTTCCATATGGTGAAGTTAGCCGAACAAGAGTGCCATCCTCAAGCCCTCTATCTTTTGCCAATTCCCGTGATACCTCAAGGAATACTTTTGGCGTTTTGGAAATGAGGCCTTTTGATTTATAAGTCATGTTACCTTCGTGGAAATGTTCCAACAATCGGCCATTATTCACATGGATATCAAACTCATCCCCAAAGTCAATCGGTTTGGTCCATTCGACTGGAAATAACCTTGCTTTTCCATCGGGGAAAGGAAAAGCTTCCGTGAATAAAAGCGGCGTATCTTTACCATCTGGTGCAACTGGCCATTGGAGACTTTTATATCCTTCCAAGCGTTCATAACTTACTCCAGCATATAATGGTGATAGTTTAGCTGCTTCGTCCATGATTTCACTTGGGTGCTCATAATTCCAACATGCTCCTAACGAATTAGCTACATTCATAATGATTTGCCAATCAGGCTTTGAGTCACCCAACGGTTCAAAGACTTGATATAGACGTTGAATACGGCGTTCGGTATTCGTGAAGGTACCTTCTTTTTCAAAGCTTGGGCTTGCTGGGAGGACGACATCCGCGAATTCTGCCGTTCTTGATAAGAAGATATCTTGTACCACAAAGAAGTCCAGTTTTTCAAATGCTTTATGAACATGATTGATATTGGAATCGACCAGACCCATATCTTCTCCTTTTAAGTACATTGCTTTGATGGTACCTGCATGAATCCCTTCGACCATTTCATGATTATTAAGGCCAGGGTTTTCTGGTATTTTTGCACCCCAGATGTTTTCATATTTCGCACGTACGTTTTTGTCCGTTACTTTTTCGTAACCTGGCAAGCGATCCGGCATACTGCCAAAGTCGCTGGCTCCTTGGACATTATTATGTCCGCGTAAAGGATAAGTACCTGTTCCAGGTTTACCGTAGTTGCCAGTTATGAGCAATAAATTGGAAATTGCAGTACTCGTATCGCTTCCTCCGCCATGCTGGGTAACTCCCATGGCCCAAAGGGTTGCGACGCTCCCCGCTTCATGAATGGCTTCTGCAAGCGTAATTAAATCTTCTTTAGCTATCCCTGTTACTTTTTCCGCATATTCCATTGT
The DNA here is from genome assembly GCF_025175645.1 of Peribacillus aracenensis. NCBI lineage: Bacteria > Bacillati > Bacillota > Bacilli > Caryophanales > Bacillaceae > Peribacillus > Peribacillus aracenensis. The sequence continues at coordinate 46,584 of NZ_JANZMJ010000031.1, read as the reverse complement.
GTAAGGTTCTAAAGTCCTGATGTATTCCTCCATCCCATTTACACGATTTTTGATGAAGTTTTTATCTGTCCAACCTTTGTCGACGATATATTTAGTCACGGCGGACAGCCAAATGATATCCGACCCCGGGGCAGGCTGGATGAAGAGATCGGAACGTTCAGCCATTTCATGCTTTCTGATGTCCGCTACGATCAGCTTCTGTTTACCTAGTTTATGGGAACGTTTGATTCTAGTAGCCAAAACGGGGTGGGATTCGGATGTATTGGAGCCTATGATCAATACAAGTTCGGACTTTTCGATATCTTTTATCCCTCCTGTATCTCCGCCATATCCAACCGTTCTGAATAATCCCAAAGTAGCCGGCGTTTGACAATACCGGGAACAGTTATCCACGTTATTGGTGCCAATGATTCCCCTTGCCAGCTTTTGCATTAAATAGGACTCTTCATTGGTGCATTTGGAAGACGTTATGAAAGCCATTGAATCCGGTCCGTGATACTCTTTGATTTCGGTGAATTTTCGGGAAATCAATTCAAGGGCTTCATCCCATTCAGCTTCCATGAACGCATCTCCTTCTCTAATTAAAGGTTTTGTGAGTCTTTCCTCACTATTCACGAAATCCCATCCGAATTTCCCTTTTACACAAGTCGAAATTCCATTTGCAGGTGCCTCCACTTGCGGTTCGATTTTTAGGATTTTACGATCTTTTGTCCAAACGTCAAAGCTGCATCCTACCCCACAGTATGTACAAACCGTTTTTGTCTTCTTGATCCTTGCATCCCTCATGGCTGATTCCATATCTGAAATCGCTAAAATCGAACCATATCCCGTTTCAACATTTTTCGTGATTTCTATCATGGGTCGAAGAGTTTGTTTAGCGATGCCGGTTAAAAATCCAGCTTCCCCTTCCATTCCTTTTTCCATCATTGCATTACACGGACAAACTGTGGAACAGTGTCCACATGACACACATGATGATTCGTTGATTGGAACATTATTGTCCCAAATGACTCGTGGGCGTTTAGCTTCCCAATCAATGGTCAATGTTTCAGTGACCTGTACATCTTGACATGCTTCAACACAACGGCCGCAAAGGATGCATTGATCCGGATCATATCGATAAAATGGATTTGACCGATCTACTTCATATGGTTTTTGATCAAAAGGAACACTTTGATGATTTACCCTCATTTCCTTAACCGTATTGTGGATTTCACAAGTGCCGTTATTATAATCGCAAACCGTACAATAAAGCTCATGGTTATACAATATCTTGTCTATCGCCATGACCTGTGCTTCTTTTACATTTGGTGCAACTGTATCGATTACATCCCCAGCCTTGATCTTGGTGGAACAAGACCTTACAAGTTCTCCATTAACGCTCACTAAACAAGTATCACATGTTTCGATAGGCCCCAGGCTAGGATGGTAACAAACATTCGGGACTTCAATCGAGCTATCCGTCAGCATTTGTAAAATTGTTTGATTACCTTCCAGGCTGGCCTCGACACCATTGATTGTTATCTGTTCTTTCTCTGGCAAAATAATCGCTCCCCTCTTAAAAAACGATAAAATTCATCATTAAGTATTTTCTACCCCCGCACATTTTTTCTCAAACTTGCGATAGAAAATAGCGGAAGATTTCAATTGACCAATAATTTTCACATCAGAAAATGAAATAAAGTCAAAGTGAGACATAGGATTCACTCACTTCGACTTTATTATCATTCGTTAGAATTTGTTTTCAGTACAAACGAACTTAAAGGGGCAACGGTAATATGACTCTTTTTAACCCTTTCTATTTCTTCCAGGCCCGCCCGCTGACCATCTACTAAAACGGACCAATCACCTTCGTGGGGAATAGAAATGGTTATCGTGTCCCAATTTGCATTATGAATCACTGCAATTTTGTAATCATTATGTTTTAAAGTAAATGCAACCGCATTTGGCGGAGCATCAATGAATTGTAAATGCTCGTCAATTTCCTCGGATGTGCTTAACCTAAAAACAGCATGATTTTTCCTGAGCGAAATTAGTCCTTTCATATACTCCACTTCCCGATCTAACACTGCTCTCCTTTTCCAATCCAACCGGTTAATCCAATCGGAAGATTGATAGCTATTTTCATCCCCATCCTTCGTACGCATGAACTCTTGTCCAGCATGTATCATTGGAATTCCCTGTGACAGTAAGACGACGGCCGAAGCTAATTTATGCATCTGTTTCCGTACCTGTTCTGTCGCATCTGGATTAGTGATAAGAAGCTTATCCCATAAAGTATAATTGTCATGTGCTTCAACATAATTGATCACTTGATCTGGTCTTTGATAGGTTGCTATATCTTCGTCATATTTCAAACCACCAGCGATGCCCTTTTTTATTATATCTTCCATTCCTGGTTTGCCATTCACGAATCCTTTATCATGTTCATTCATTACAAACCCTTTTAAACCATCACGGATCGCATCGTTAAAGTGAGCGATTCCAGGCATTTTACAAGCATTCTTTTGATTTGCTTTCAGCTCTTGGGCCAGGGGTGTATCCATATCCCAGCCTTCTCCCAAAACAATGATAGATGGATCAATTTCTGTCAGTGCCTTTTTCACCTCATTCATCGTTTCCACATCATGAATCCCCATTAAATCGAAACGAAAACCATCAAGGTTAAATTCCTTCGCCCAATAGGTTACAGATTCAACGATGAATTTTCGCATCATTTTACGTTCAGACGCGGTGTCATTTCCTACACCGGTTCCGTTAGATAAGGTGCCGTCGGCGTTATAGCGAAAAAAGTAAGTGGGAACGAGTTTATGGAAGTTTGAGCCCTCCACTGTATAAACGTGATTATACACAACATCCATGATTACGCGTAAACCATGATCGTGTAAACCTTGAATCATTTCCTTTAACTCCCGGATCCTGACTTTTGGTTGATACGGATCAGTTGAATAAGAACCCTCGGGAGCATTATAATTCTGTGGATCATATCCCCAGTTATATTGTGGTTCATTCAATTTCATTTCATTGACTGTAGCAAAATCGAATATCGGGATAAACTGAACATGGGTAACACCTAGATCTTTAATATGATCAAGACCCGTTTTCGCTCCTTCAGGGCCTTTGGTGCCGGCTTCGATCACTCCTAAGAATTTACCTTTATGATGGATTCCGCTTTCAGGATGAATCGACAGATCCCGTGTATGCAATTCATAAATGACTATGTCCTCGGCTTTTTCGAGTGGTGGTTTATTCCGTGTCCACCTTTCAGGATTCGTATCATTTAAATCTATCACGACTCCTTTATTACCATTAACAGTAACTGCACGAACATAGGGGTCGACGGCTTCACTCCAGGTTTCTCCCACTCTCACTTTATATGTATAAATCAAGCCATCCTGATCTCCGTTCAGCTCAACGGTCCATGTCCCCTTCTCCGAACGAACCATCTGAATCTCCATTCCATCTGTATCATCCCAATGGTTATAAGTGACTAGCTTAGCTTCAGATGCAAGTGGTGCCCATAATCGGAATGCCGTTTTATCTTTAAGATAGGAATTTCCTAAATCTTTGCCTTCATAGAAATATAGTTCATCCAATTCCGCCGGGTTCACTGGATTAATATTTGCAATCGGCAGAGATTCCAACTGATTTTCCGCTTCATTATCCATTGGTTTTCGATTATCTTTATTTTCTTCTTCAAAGTAAGACAGTGAATCTTTAATAGGTCATTCCTCCATTGAAATTCCCATTTTAGAACAGGAATTATTAATATTTATAATCATAAGCGAATCTTCCCTCATGTTATGATTCCACAGGCGTTTCCCATCAAAACATTCGATCGGCAAATTATGTCGAAAATTCAGAAATCTACATTTAATAATCGAAAGCTATAGGTCAATTAGCTGAACCCTACCTACCATTTTATAAAAGTAAAAAAATGCCTCCATAACAGTTTTACGGTCTTGGAGGCATTTCTAGTACACTTTATGGTGTTTTAATAATTTTCACAGAGGTATCCTCAACAATTGCAGTGAAGTTCTTAACTTCAGGCTGCTCAAAGATAAAGTCAGTGATGCCGTCTTCGAGCTGTTCTTGAAGTACACGGCGGAGCGGTCTCGCTCCGAAAGCTGGGTGATATCCGAGTTCAATTAGCCTTTGTTTCGCTTCATTCGTTACATCTAAAGATAAACCATTTGCAGCAAGGGTTTCGTCTAGCTCGTGAATCATGATATCAACGATTTGCAGAAGATCTTCCTTCTTCAATGCCGAGAATTCAATGATGCTATCGAATCGGTTCAAGAATTCCGGTTTGAAGAAACTGCCTAAAGATTGTAGGATTGAAGCCTCTTCCACAGCTGAACTTGTACCGAATCCCATTACTTTTTGTTTCTCACCGACCCCAGCATTACTCGTCATGATGATTACGGTATCTTTAAAAGTAACGGTCCGCCCTTGACTGTCGGTTAAGCGGCCATCTTCCATGATTTGCAGGAACATATGCAATACATCCGGATGTGCCTTTTCGATTTCATCCAATAGGATGATACTGTAAGGTTTGCGGCGAACTTTTTCCGTCAATTGTCCAGCTTCCTCATGCCCTACATATCCAGGAGGAGAACCGATTAATTTAGAAACACTGTGTTTCTCCATGAATTCACTCATATCAAGACGAATCATCGCTTCCTTGTCCCCGAACAATTCCTCTGCGAGAGTTTTCGCCAACTCGGTTTTACCTACTCCTGTCGGACCAACGAAAAGGAAAGATCCGGTAGGACGATTTTTGGATTTTAACCCTGCACGACTTCTTCGAACGGCCTTGGAAACCTTTTTGACAGCCTCTTGCTGTCCAATTACTTTTTTCATCAGCTCCTCTTGGAGATGAACCATTTTTTCTTGCTCATCTTCTTGGAGCTTACCTACAGGTATACCAGTCTTTTGTTCGATGATATTTTGAATGTCTTCAACGGTAACGGTTGGCTTAATTGCATCTTCCCCAGCCTGCAAGGACTTTTCCAGTTTTTCTTCTTCATCACGAAGAAGGGCAGCTTTTTCATATGCTTCTTCTTTTAAGGCCATTTCTTTTTCTTTATAAATTTGAGCCAGACGCTCTTTCATGATTTCTACCTGGCCGTCTTCGATGTTCAAGTTCAATTTGGAACCAGCTTCATCCATTAAGTCTATTGCCTTATCAGGCAGGAATCGGTCTTGAATATAGCGATTCGAGAGTTCAACAGCCGCTTTTAGGGCTTCCTCACTATATGTTACCCCATGATAAGATTCATAACTATCTTTTAAACCATGTAAGATGACCAATGCCTCAGCCGTTGTCGGCTCATTAACGTGAACAGGCTGGAAGCGTCTTTCAAGGGCACCATCTTTTTCAATTTTCCTATATTCGGATAAAGTTGTTGCCCCGACAAGCTGAAGTTCACCGCGTGCAAGTGCAGGCTTCAAGATATTCCCTGCATCCATTGATCCTTCGGCTGAACCCGCTCCCACAAGTTGATGAATTTCATCGATGAATAAAATGACATTTTTTCTTTCCTGCAATTCACTGATCAATTGCTTCATTCGTTCTTCGAATTGCCCTCTAATTCCAGTATTCGAAACAAGGGACGCTACATCAAGCATATATACAAGCTTATTACGTAATTTAACAGGCACTGAACCTTCTACAATCGCTAAAGCAAGACCTTCGGCAATGGCTGTTTTACCGACACCAGGTTCACCGATTAAAACGGGATTATTTTTATTGCGTCTATTAAGAACTTCAATGACGCGTTTGATTTCTTCATTTCTTCCGATAACCGGATCGATAAGTCCAGCTTTCGCAGCATCGGTCAAATTGCGGCCATACTCCTCAAGCAATCCTCCATCCTCGCTTTGTTCAGCTGAATCCGGTTTTTGTACATCATTATAATTAAATGGATTGAATGAATTTGGAAATCCATTATATTGGAATTTTCCTGTATCCATTCCGCCCATTGCTGCTCCAAGTTTGTTTCGTTCTTCTTTATAACAAGTGGAGCACAGTTTCACATCATGCTCCTGACCATTCATATTTAGGTGAACTTGAATATTTGCTTGGTTTACATGACATTTTTCACAAAGCATGTAGTACTCCTCCTTTTAAATAATGAATTCACAATAAAACTTTGACCTTCTTTGACTTTCTGACTTTATTATACCTTGACCTTCTTTGACTTTCAATAATTTTGTCTGGGAATTTTTTTGCGATAAAAAAAGAAATTCCTTCGATTTGGTTTGCTTAGCATATTAAACTATCCATTTCCAGTCAAATAAAAAGTTTCTATGCATGCCTCTTAGTACATTCAGATATTATTGATTACCCACTTCAGGATAACCATAACCTAATCTATTAACAAAAACATCATCAATTCCCTATTTCCTTGTCCATATGCCTCATCCACTCTTATTTTAAAACAAAAAAAGAGACTGCATTAAAGTCTCTTTTTGTAAACAACAAGGGCCAGGGTTAGTCTCATCCTGATCTATTAGATTGAAGAAATCTGTGACACTTTTTCCGAATAACTGGCTAGCCAAGATCCCACGACGCTTGCTTTGATGAGGCTTGGCAGACAGTCGGTGGAAAGGGAGGGATTTCTTGAAGGACTTTGAACGTTTTTAAAGAAAAAAACTGCAGGCATACTCAATTATTTCGAGTTTGCCTGCAGTCAGAGACATCATTGAGTCTCTTTGTTCTTTATATTAAAGTTGAGTTCCTTCTATTATATTCGTTTCGCACCAATATACTTTGGCTTCCAATAACTATTATTGGTTTTAGCGTATGAAACTCCTTTAGATGATGATGAGTGTATGAATTCATTGTTTCCTATGTATATAGCCACATGTGTAGGTTTTTTCGCTTTATTTGGTGCAAAAAACAGTAAGTCACCTTTTTGCAGACTTTTAACTTTCTTTCCTTTTTTATATATGTCAGCAGCGGTTCTTGGTAAATTCTTACCAGCCTTTTGATATGAATACTTCACTAAACCGGAGCAATCAAATCCTGTAGAAGAAATGCCACCCATTTTATATTTTGTACCTAATTCACTTTTAGCCACTTTAATCGCTTTTGTATGATATGAAGCAGCTTCCACTGGGTTCCCAGCAAAAGATGCGGTTACAAGCATGGTAGCCAATGACAATCCGACGACAATTTTCTTAAACAAATTATTTTACCCCCTGATGCGATTTGCTAAACTTAATATACTAGAAAAGGTATATCACTCGCATCACAGGATCTTTACAAATATGTTACATTTAGTAGATTCAGGAAGAATGACCATATAAAACATAAAAAAAAGTCGAATCAAGTGTCCCTTCAATTTAAAGTTACTCTACCTCATAGAAAAAACAGTGGTAAGGAAACCACTGTCAAAATTCTTTTGAGAAAAATGGAAGAAATAACTTTACCCCACGCTTGTTAAAAGGTAAACATTTCAAATCTGCAATTAAATGACTTATGTATCCTAATAAACAAGTAGTGAAAATTCCGTCAATCCCCATAAAGGCTTCGAATTGATGGGCAATGATGCCAAAGAAAGCGATACCTGCAATCGAATGTGTATAACTTCTATGTGGTGTAAACGAAGCTATGATAATATAAACTCCTAACAGCCACAACCAGCTTTCCTGCAAAGATAAACCGCCGCCTAAAACCGCTAATCCAGACAAGGTCAACATATGCCTTTGTCTGATGAAAGATGAAATGATGATGATTCCGATTCCTGCCCCTACACCGATCCATTTTTCCGTTTCAGAGCCTTCCAAAAGACTATAAATGATCATTAGTATCCCCATCGTTTGTGCTATCGTTCGAATAAACTTATGTGAAAAAGTAATCCTATTACTTAACTTCCCATCAATATCCATATCGGGCATAAGACCTGAAACTCCCCCAATGCCAACCAAGAATAATGTGGTGGTTGGATCTGTTTGAAGCGTGTTTGCCGTCAAAAATCCAACTGTTGCCCCTAATGCCATGTGTGCTGTACCGTTCACTGTCTCTCTCCTGTCCCACTAAGAAGTAATCTCTGTTCGCAAGAAACGAATGTTTGTTCGAATCTCTGTATTCTAACTATACAATATTTTTGGGGGAATTTCTTTATTTTTTATAAAAAAGCCGTAGTAACCAATAATTTGAGCTTAAAAATCCCTCATTCTAAATTAAAATCACTTCTTCCAGAAAGTCTTTAATAGCTTTTTTAAGTAATTTTCATCACTTAAAACCGCAAAATATTTTTCTATAAATTGTAGTTTTTCATGAAATTTTATCCATCATATGAATATACTAATCTATAAGGGGAGTGATTCAGATAGCTTTTTTAAATGCCTTCAATAATTTTAAAAATGGGAAAAAGTCCAAGAAAATAAAGAACATGGATTTTCGGGAACAACACGTAAAGAAATCGTCTGAGCTCATCGGGAATAATGAAATTGTCCAAAATATAATTAACAATCACCTTTCCAAAAAAAATAACCACTTGTAGGGTGGTTTTTTTAATTATTATGGGAGATCGTTTCATTCTTTTCCAGCTTCTCACTCGCATCGTAAATATAGTGATACTGTAAATAGTAATCGTATATAACGTTTTGCAGGATCTTAAGCAGTGATTTATCGAATGTATCGAATTCAGTTTGGTAACTATTTAAAACAGTGACAAATTTCCCTTCCATGTTTTCGTAATAATGGATAAGAAAGTTCTTGTAATATTCACTATCACTATTGCTTTTATTCGAAATGCATGGATCGCCGGTTTGAATGGATTTATCAAGCATCGATTTGATGGATTTAGGCAGCTTTGCTTTTTTGAACTGGTTCAGTGTATAGATATCGTAGGTAAATGAAAGTCCTAATTGATTGGAATAAAAATCTACGGCACAGTCCAATGTATAGATTAAGGGAGTTTTAAAGTCCTTGCTGTTTGCAATTTCTTCTGATATCTCCAATTGATATTCCTCGGATGTTAAATACGCAGCAAATTTCATTTTTGAACTGCTCATGCTGAATACTTCATAAACGGCTGCATCTTGTTTTTCAATTTCAATTTCGATATTAAAAAATTTAAAGTGCTTTAAACGGTAAAAAGCAATCGGTGCTAGTAGGAAAAGCAATATCCAAACAAGGTAAAGAAATAACGTGTTAAAGATGATTTGATAAAATTCAGAAGTAACGATCGGTTCGATGATTAACGATATCAATGTATTTTCAAAGCCCTGGGAGATTGGGGGATTTGTGGCAGGACCAACGGCTTCCTCTGGCTTTTTCAAAGTTTGGATACCTAATTGAGCCATTGCAACGAGCGTATAAACAAAAATTAAAATTGTCCCAATCACATAAAATTTTGGCATGAATCCTATAATCCTGTCGAAAACAGAAATCCGCTTATCTTTCTGCTCCTCTATAGCCAATGTGGTTTCTCCTTTTAAGATTATTAATATCAGGAAAAGTCTACAGGGACTTAGAACTTCCTGGAGACTATCTATTTAATTTATATGTTTGTAATTATGTGAAAATACGTAAAATTCGCATAATGATTGACATATTCCAAAATACTTTCGACGTTTTCATTAAAATTAAAAATATTTCGTCGTTAAAAATGCCCAACCTCTTCATTGAAAATGAAAGGATGAGCAAAAGTTAAGGTGATTTATTTAGGACGGCCCCTTTATCGCAAATTCTTCGACCTTCCTTAAAAACAGCTCCATGGCTTTTGAGGCTTCGAGGTCTAACTTTTTCACGATTGAAAAAGGTCTTATAATGGGCTCATTTTTCAAATGAAAGGTTTTCAATTCATTGGACTTCAGTTCTTTTTGTACAGTCAAGCGTGATAACAGGGCAATGCCAAGCCCAGCCATCACCGCTTCCTTCACTCCTTGGATACTGGTGAAAATAAACGTTTTCTTTATATTTAACTCCAGGCTACTCAGAAGTTTATCGGAATATGTACGGGTTCCCGATCCTTGCTCCCTGAGCACCCATGTTTGGTTTTGGAGCAATGTGCCCTCGATGAGATCCATTTGTGAAAGTGGATGAACCGGGGGGACGACGACAATCATCTCGTCATTCATGAATGGTCTGACATCAATATCCTTATAATTCGTTTCACCTTCAATCAAGCCTATATCAAGCTTATTCGAACGTATTCCTTGTATGACTTCATTTGAATTCGAGATAATGATTTGTATGTCCACCAACGGATATTGAGCCGCAAATTCCGCTAAAACTTTTGGCAGGTAGTATTCGCCTATCGTAAAGCTTGCACCTATTTTCATCGTTCCGCTAACCACGTTATTAAATTCATTTATTTCTCTTATTGCTGTCTCATAATGATCAAGCATTTGCTTAGCATGTCTATACAAAATTTTTCCCGGCTCTGTTATTTGTACTTGTTTGGGAGAACGATAAATTAATTTCGTTCCTAACTCATTTTCCAGATTTCTTATGTGAAGACTGACTCCCGGCTGCGACAAGTTCAGAATGTCCCCTGCTCTTGAAAAGTTTTTCTGTTCGATTACGGTGACGAATACTTTTAACGGATCCATGGCAACCTCCCTTATTTACCTATGTGTTTCATTTTATCATAAGTAAAAGTAATCTTTGAAATAGCAAAAATATATTTCACTTATTTTTAATTTAGCTTTAAAGTTAAGGCATCAACAAAGATGGAGTGATCACACTGGAACAAACAAACGTCGAAACTAAAAAACTTGGATTTACAAAAGGAATAGCATTGACTTTGCTAATCGCCATTGCTGCAAAATACTTAGCGGAGCTTCCATTCCTTCATATAATGGGACAGTTAGTCATTGCGATACTGATTGGTGTTGTATGGAAAGCGATCATTGGCGTCCCAGCTTACACCGTTGCAGGGACAAATTATTCAAGTAAAGTCCTTTTGAGAATGGGCATTATTTTATTGGGAATGCGCCTGAACCTAAAGGATATATTTAATGCCGGTCCGAAAACATTTGCAGTGGGTGCCATTTGTCTTGGATTTGCTATATTGGTAGTTTATGGATTGACCCGTCTTTTTAAAGTGGAGAAAAAGCTAGGCATATTGACAGCTTGCGGAACGGGAATTTGCGGCGCTGCTGCCATCTTGGCAATTTCCTCCCAAATAAAAGCAAAAGAAAAAGATACAGCAATAGCCGTAGCGACGGTTGCTGTTTTAGGTACAACCTTCACTTTCGGTTATACAATCCTATATCCATTATTGGAGTTATCCGATCAAGGATATGGTATATTCTCGGGTGCGACACTCCATGAAATCGCTCACGTGATCGCTGCAGCGGCGCCAGGGGGAAATGAGGCAGTCGACTTGGCAGTCGTGGTCAAATTGACAAGGGTGGCCCTGCTCATTCCCGTTGCCATTTTAATCGGATTCATCATGAATTGGAAAGATCGATCAAGAGAAAACGGAAAGAGATTTTCCTGGAAGTCCATACAAATACCTTGGTTTATTTTTGGATTTTTGTTAATGAGTGCCCTTTATTCTACAGGTTCAGTACCTGAAACCATAGCCGATAAACTTGTAATGCTTTCCTATATCCTGATGGCTATGGCCATGGCAGGACTAGGATTGAATATTGACCTCGTAACCTTTAGGAAATATGGCGGTAAACCTTTTATAGCTGGACTAATCGGCTCTATATTATTGACTTGTCTCGGGTATGTATTAGTTCAGGTATTCCATTTAAATTAAGTTTTCGATTAAAAACAAGCATCCCTTAATCGGCATGCTTGTTTTTTTCTATTGGATGCGGAATATTGGCACCGTAAAAAATTTCATCCATCTCCGTTCGAAGCCTTTCTATAATTTCTTGCCTTTCTTCTGTATTCAGTTTTTCCTCTGTATACCCGAATAGGTAATCATTAATATCGAATCTTTTCAGCTTACATTTTGTGTGGAATATATTTTCCTGGTATACATTCACATCAATCATGTCATATAAACCCTTCACTTCATCAGGAATATAGTTTTGAATGGAATTAATATCGTGATCAATGAACAATTTCCGCCCATCTTTATCTCTCGTAAAGCCTCTCACTCGGTAATCGATCGTGATAATGTCGGTATCGAAGGAATGAATGAGATAATTAAGGGCTTTAAGAGGTGATATTTCCCCACAAGTAGAGACATCGATATCGGCCCTGAATGTGCTAATGCCTTCATTTGGATGGAATTCAGGATATGTATGTACGGTAATATGGCTTTTATCCAGTTGCATGACCACATTATCAGGTAAAGGCCCTGGTGATTCTTCATAAGTTCCTGTAGGTACTTCTACGACAGGACCTTCTGAAACAAGAATCGTTACACTTGCTCCTTGAGGTACATAATCCTGTTTGGCCGTATTTAAAACATGTGCCCCTATTAAATCAGAAACATTGTGCAAGATCTTCGAAAGCCGCTCTGCATTATATTGTTCATCGATATAATCCAGGTAGGCCTCTCTCTCTTCCCTCGTTTTTGTATAACATATATCATACATATTAAAGCTTAAAGATTTCGTAAGATTATTAAAGCCATGAAGTTCAATACGTTGCTCTGGTGTAAGTTTCATGATTGATTCCCCTTATATTTTTTTACGACTACCCTTATAGTTACCCTTTTTCTGAAATAAAAAACTAAGTCTGCCAGTCTGCGCTTCTGACTTCCAATCGGTAATTGTCATTTCTGGCCAAGGAAGAGCCATTGCATTAACATGCAATGGCTCTTTTGATTTAGGCAGTATGAGTTTTTTTCTTTTTTATCGGTGAAAGAATTCGTTCCAGCCATCCTAGTATCAGATCTGAGAGAATGGCCATCAATGCCGTCGGAATTGCTCCTGCAAGTATGATTGCCGTTCCATTTGAAGCATTCGTTCCTCTGACAATGATATCCCCCAGTCCGCCTGCGCCTACGAATGTACCGACCGCGGTTACTCCAATTGCAACGACAAGCGCTGTACGTAAGCCAGCCATGATGACAGACAGAGATAATGGCAGTTCGACCATTCTTAGTAACTGGAGCTTCGTCATCCCCATTGCCTTGCCAGATTCTAAATAAGCATGATCGATACTTGTAATTCCGACATAAGTGTTTCTCAAGATTGGCAGTAAGGAATATAAAAACAATGATAAGATAACCGTATTTGTTCCTAACCCCATTACTAGCATCAGGAGAGCGAGCATAGCCAATGCTGGTGTGGTTTGTATGACATTCGTTATTGAAAATACCCAATTGCTCAATTTCTTATGTTTCGCGATGAAAATGCCTATCGGGATGGCTACTATTGCTGCAAATAAAACTCCATAGGCGGACATTAAAAAGTGGCGATAAAATTCAGTAAGTACATACATCCAATTTTGGGAATAATAAGTTCCCAGCTGTTGCAAGGTTTCCATTAGTGTGCACCTCCCATTTATTCAAAGTATTTATGTGCTTTTAGGAATTCCGATGCTACGACCGATGGTTCCTTCAAGTTTCCATCCACTTCATAGTTCAGTTCCTGCATGGTTTCAGTAGTGATTTCACCAATTAACTTGTTAAGCTCTTCTTCAATTTCAGGATATCGTTCCAATAATTCTTCGGTAACGACCGGTGAACAGTCATATGGAGGGAAATATTGTTTATCATCTTCCAAAAGCTTCAAATCATTAACCTTAATCCGTCCATCTGAGGAGTATGCAAGGACAATATCCATCTGACCATTTTTAACTGCATCGTAAACCAAGCCAATCTGCATCGGATAAGTTTCCCCAAATTCCAATCCATATGTATCGACGAACCCTTTATAACCATCGCCTTTTCTTTTCAGCCAAGCACTGTCTACACCTAACCTTAAATTATCTGCATCCTTTTCCAGATCCGATATTTTCTGATAACCCTTTTCCTCTGCCAATTCATTTGAAATCGTAAAGGCATAAGTGTTATCGAATCCGTAAGAATCAAAAAATTTGAACCCATATTGTTTTTTGAATTCCCTTTGAACGATTTCCATCGCCTTTACTGGATCCTTTTCAATTTCCTGTCCCAGCACACTCGTTAAATCAGTCCCTGTATATCGAGTTGCGGCTATGTCTATGTCACCGGTCTCCATCGCCTTTTGCTGAACGAAATTGGAACCTAGATTTTTAATGATTTTCGTATCAACTTCCGTATTCCTTTCAAGGAGTTGAGCGATCATGTTCGCCAAGATCTCGGATTCGGTCATGCTTTGGGCACCGATCTTTACAGTAGTTTCAGAAGATGACCCTAAACCAGGCAAGGAGCAGCCGGTGATCACTAATGAACAAACTAAAAGGGTCATGAAAATTGTACGTCTCATTTTTTTATACATGGTAATCCTCCTCAAGCAACTTCCTTCATACCTTTCAAACCTTTTGGTACGACTTTTCGTTCAATGATCGAGAATACATAATCCACCAGGATAGCCATGATGATTACCGGAACTGCACCTGCGATGATATATTCTGTTTGGTATAAATTCAAACCGATAAAAATGTAATCTCCAAGTCCCCCGCCTCCAATAAAGGAAGCTAAGGTGGCCCATCCAATTAAATAGACGGAAGCCGTGCGGATGCCAGCCATAATGACGGAAAGTGCAAGCGGGAATTCAACCAGACGAATTCTCTCCCAGCTTGTCATCCCGATTCCGCGTCCGGATTCCAGAAGATTTTCATTTACGCCTTTAATGCCTGTGTATGTATTTCTGAGAATGGGTAAAACGGAATAGAAAAATAACGCAATGATTGCGGGTGTTTTCCCAACTCCGAGGAAAGGAATGAAAAAGGCTAATACCGCTAAGCTTGGCAATGTCTGCATAATGTTTGCCATTCCGATTATTATTGAAGAGGTCCTTTTCATTCGCGTCAACATGATCCCTAGTGGTACAGCAACTATTATTCCAAGGAAAACAGCGATCAAAGATATATATAAGTGCTCCCATGCCTTGTAAACCAATTCTTGCCAGTTCATTTGTAAAAAATCGAGCAAAGTTACCATCTCATTCACCTCCTAAATCATTTCTGCCATTTCTTCCATTAGATTTTCTTCTTCTCCCCAGATACTGTCATATACGATGTCCACTAATGTAGCCCTAGTGACGATCCCGACCAAATGTTTATTGTGGTCAACTACCGGCACGTATTTGAATCCTCGTTTTAAAATCTTCTGAACGGAATCGCGGATTAAAGTATCCTGTTTCACTGAATAGACTTCAGTATTGATTACTTCACTGATATATTTAGCCTTTTTACGATATTCACTGATCGTTTCAACATCCACGAACCCTTTCAACACATTTTGCTCATCGACCACAAGTAAAGAATCTACCCGTTTCTCGCGCATGATCGTAATTGCATCTGTAAGCGATTTTTCCTCTGTAATGGATATTGGGTTTCGACTCATGATTTGTTCAACCAACTCAACATTCGGTCTTGTTTGAAGTAGGCGATCTTTGCCGATGAATTCTTCCACAAACTCATTGGCTGGGTTTCTGAGGATTTCATCCGGTGTTCCCACTTGGACGATTTCACCAGCTTTTAAGATGACGATCCTGTCGGCCAGTTTAATGGCCTCATCCATATCATGGGTAACAAAAACAATTGTTTTATCAAGTGTGCGCTGTAGATTTTTAAATTCCTCCTGAAGGGCATCGCGGGTGATTGGATCTAGAGCGCCAAAAGGTTCATCCATTAAAATGAGTGGAGGATTTGAAGCTAGTGCTCTGAGAACGCCTATCCTTTGTTGCTGCCCGCCGCTCAATTCGTAGGGATACCTTTCCAAGTATTCAGGACCCATATCAACAAGCTGAAGCAATTCCAGTGCGCGTTCCTTTTTCTTCTGTTCATTCCACTTGAGAAGCTTTGGAACGAGGGTGATATTTTCAAGAATCGTCATGTGAGGGAAAAGTCCGATTTGCTGGATAACGTACCCAATCTGTCTTCTTAGCTCGACTGGATCTTTATCCAGTATATTTTCATCATTAATAAGTATCTTGCCTTCCGACGGTTCGATAAGACGGTTAATCATTTTCATTGTCGTTGTCTTACCGCATCCACTCGGTCCAATAAAACAAATGAACTCACCTTTTTTAATATCCAATGATATATTTTTTACAGCTTTCTTTCCTCCCTTATAGATTTTCGATACATTTTCGATTTTTAACATAACAAGCACCTCCATCAGTCGCATACAATTACAAATTTTACAAATATATTAATTTTTCATTTGCACAGTCTCTTCTACCCATTTAGCAAACTTGATAAACCTATTTTTTTAAAAAAACTAGTTCATTGGAATTATATTGAATAAATGATAAAAACTACCTCAATTAAAATGAGGTAGTTAAAAGATATATAAAATTAAAGATGAATTAAAATCCAATATTTTTAGCAATAAGGGTTTTTACGGTTTCATCTGTCCCTGTAAAGAAAGTTGTCAAAGGAATATCCCGGTGACGCTGGGCAATTTTATCGTCTTCTATATTTCCGTAGCCATCATGTAATTGCATGCACTTATCAGATATTCGCTTAGACATCTCCGTTATCCAATATTTAGCCATCGATACTTCAGCTATGATATTCGCCCCAGTCATATGTTTACAGATCAAACCATCAACAAATGTTCTTCCCAGATGAATATCTGTCGCTATTTCAGCAATGGTAAACTGTGCATTTTTATATTTACTTATTTTCTTATCAAATGCTTTTCGTCCTCTTATTAAATCCATCGTTAAGTGAAGCATTTCTTCCGCCGCCATTAAAGACCCGATCGCACACATTAGTCTTTCCTGCTGCAGTTTTTGCATGATATATGAGAGACCCTCCCCTTCCTCCCCAAGGAGGTTGCCAACAGGAACTGAAGCATCATCGAAAAATAGTTCGGCTGTGTCTAAGCATCCCTGTCCTGTTTTACCAAGCTTCCTTCCCCGTGAAAAACCTGGTGTATCTTTATCAATGATCAGCAAGCTTATCCCGCCCTGGAAATGAACAGCATTACGATCAGTTTTGCATGCCACGATCATGAAGTCTGCCTTAAAGCCATTTGTGACAAACTCTTTGGCTCCATTGACAATATAATACCCATCTTTCCTAATCGCTGTGGTTTGGATATCCACTAATTCCGAACCCATTCCCGGCTCTGTCCATGCAAAAGCTGAAATCAATTCACCTGTAATGAATTTCGGTAAATATCTTTGTTTCTGATCTATTGTTCCAAATGAGGCAATATAAGGGGCTACAACATCAGAATGAATGGATATTCCTCCTAACGCTGATCCGACCATTTCCAATTCCTCTGCCAGCACAACTGAATATCCAAAATCTGCTCCTATTCCACCGAAGTCCACATCAAGCCACGGACATAAAAATCCATTATCTCCAATCTTTTTCCAAAAGGAGGAAGGTATCCCCCCCTCCTTTTCCCATTGATCATAAAAGGGGACAGCCTCCTTGGCGAGAAATTCACGAATTGATTGTTTAAATAATAAGTGTTCTTCCGTTAGGAAGGAACGAGAATCATCCTTATTTATCTCCATCGTGCTAACCATGGGTTAACCTCCATTCTCTAACGATTTTGTACGTATAATCCACTAACATGATCAAGTTAAACATCTCGTTATAAACGGTTACAATCGCAAATATCAAACGGTTAAAATGACCCACAATATTCTTGTTCAACAAAAGTATTGAATTCCCTTTTAAAAAAACTATTTTTTTCCATTTTAAATCTTGTTTATTTATTACTTAACTGCTTTGAATATGGGTTTTTTATATATTCTATCGAGGTTGTTTTTGGAATATATTTGTATTAATTTAGCAAAAATTCTTTTTTCCTATTAAAATGGGTATTTTAACAATCCGTTACCTTTGTTTCTCCTCAACAGTACCCCTGGCCCTCCCTGCAGTGTCATAGCTTCGCTTGTTATACGATATCTAATTCCAGCCAACCTCCAACATGTTTCTACAAGTAGGAGGCGGGCAGTTTTCGTCACGAAATCATGTCCCACGCACCCGTACGCCCTGCCCTGTCTACTGATATAAGTGTTTTACATTTTACCCATAGCACTAAACTATGTAAAAATAGGTGCAAAAGTATATAACCTAAACTTCACATAAAAAATACTCTGGAGTATATCTCATCCCAGAGTATTTTTTACGCTATACTACTTTTTCATTAAACCGCATCTTTACCTTATCAGATGTTTAGAAGCGGTAAACTTTTGGAGCAGTAATTTGTATTTCTTCCCCTGTAGTGGGTTTCAAGTACGGTTTGCTCGGCCATACATCTCAAATGTACCAAATCTAATCAAATTAGAGCTCATAAAAGGCTCCTGAAATCTTTCCTTGCACCTTTGCACTATGAACTTCGTTATGGCCATGCACCATTTACTGTGATCCGACCGCTATATAGTTTCGCCTCTATAATATATATTCTCTATTCCTTCACAAATTTTAATTTTGGACTTTTCCATTAATGACAACACACTTCCCATTTTTAGGTTGCTTTATCATCCTTCCATCCTTGATGTATACAGTGTAAGTATTATTGACTTTAGCATCTAATCTTGCTAGGTCTCCCGTTATTGCTATGATATTTTTGACCGCTTCCTTCTTCAGGTTATCCATGACTTTCTTTTTCCATTGTTCCCGTTTGTTTTTTTGCTTCTTTTCATCAACCATTAGGATCCCATCCTTTTTGTTTGATTTAGGTCTTCTCCGATAATAGTGTATTATATTTTTATCATCTTGTTACCTTTATGCTTTTCCTTATTGGGTTCTTTTTTTACTTTATAACGTAACGGTAAGTAAATAGGATTTAAATAAAATGCTCACGCTAGTGATAACAAGAAAAGAACACACATAAAAACAGGATGCAACTGAATGTTGCACCCTGTCTGAAAAAGGGGTTTGCTTCATTTCGAATCAGCATTAATTCTCTGCGATAAACACCTCATCTACAATAGAGTAAATACCGGTATCTGACTAGAGTTTACCATCCAAAGCAACCATCCCCTATATCTTAAAAAGTTTTATCAACTTTCAAAGCATAATTGACAATTATTGAATGAGTTTTCTGCTTTTACGTGCAAGCGAACCATCTCCTTGCTCGAAACGATTTTTAATGAAGCTTCCAGTAGTTAAGTTAAACGTCTTTAA
Organism: Peribacillus aracenensis; assembly: GCF_025175645.1. Classification (NCBI taxonomy): domain Bacteria; kingdom Bacillati; phylum Bacillota; class Bacilli; order Caryophanales; family Bacillaceae; genus Peribacillus; species Peribacillus aracenensis. Next base: position 27,413 of record NZ_JANZMJ010000031.1, on the reverse strand, counting down.
CTGACACCTCATTTACTATATGATATGAATCACACGTAAATCACTAGCCCCTTATTCTTTATTTATTATGACCATCAGCGGGCAAAATATTATTGGTTGTTTATGGATATCAATAAAATATTCATCGTAGTTTAAGTACAAATCCTTCGCAACCTCAATGGCATAACAAATGCATAGTTATCTTACCATCCTTTTTATAAAAAAGGAGCGGAATTAAGCGAAACGACTCAGATAAAACCTACACTAAGTTCGACGTTCTCCATGGAAAGGACGGTAATGCGCAAAAAAAGGCCGGCAGTCGTTAGTTTAGTTTTCACCGACTTTCTGCACAACCTCTTGCATTCATACTGCATAATTAATAAAGAAACGACAAAGCATTATGAAGACTTCATTTGGATTATCGTGCATTCAACTCTGAACGATATTCATCTATAATCTCTTGTATCTCCGGATCGGCTCGGACATTTGTGACGTCGTAGAGAAATCCATCGGATTCAACCAACGTCATTTTCCCGTCAACAACTTCAAAAGTCAAATCCAAGCGTCCCAAATAATGTTCTTGTTCTCCGCCGGCTTGAGTAATTGGCACCATCACCTCTCCATTGAATTCGTATTCGGGCGTTTCGATGACCTTGTGTGTATCTGCACCGATTACCGCTGAAACTCCAGGAACCTGAGCCAGCTTGTGGTCTTCAGTGTTTCCAGCATGCGAAAGGACTATATTAATGTCGGACTTTTCACTCACCTCAGGAAGCAACTCATTCAACGCTTCTACCGGTTCGATGAAATCGAGGTCTGCAACATCATTCCAACCGCGAATTTCCGGCTTCATCGAAGTAAGGCCGATCATGCCGACTTTAACGCCATTGAAAGAAAAACTCTTCCAAGGCTTGACATTCTGAATGTACTTTCCTGTTTCCCGGTCAATGACATTACCAGTAAGGATGGGGAAATTCACGTTGCGGTGATAATTCTTTAACTGTTCATAACGGCTTTTCTGTGTGCCCTCTCCGGCAGGGTAAACGCGGAAATCGTTGTTTCCGCGAACCATTGCATCATAGTCCAAAGCTTTCAAAAGCGACGTCTCCAATTCTCCTTGACCCGCCTGAAACTCGCCGCGCAGGAAGACATCCCCGCCATCGACCAGAAGCAGATTCTCCTCTTCATTGCGCACATTTTCAATGATGGTGGCATACTTCGCAATTGAATTGTGATGAACGGTTCCATCAACCAGCGTGACGATGTCATCCAAATGACCATGAAAGTCATTCGTCTGGAGAATGGTGAGTTCAAACTTCTCTCCCTTCTTGAGCTTTTCCTCCGCAACTGCTGTAAAGGGCTTTCCGACAAAAGCAGCAGCCATCGCCAGCGAAAAGCAACCCATCAATAACTTCATTCCCATTTTATTCATCCTATTTCCTCCAAGCAATTACTCTATTAAATTGTAGACACAAGTTATTTAGTTTCCAGTCTTTTCGGTTTTATCAAGTGCAACTAGTTTCGTTTTTTCTTCAGAGTTAGTTTTTGCTTCTTTGTCATTGCTGATCAAATCATTTGTTGCTTTTTTAAATTCATTTAAAGTTCTCCCGAACGCACTTCCGATTTCCGGTAATTTAGAAGGACCAAAAATGATTAACGCAATGACTAGAATGAGAATTAGGCCGGGAATGCCGATACTAGATAACAATTTTCTCACCTCCTAAACCATGATGGTTTGTTCGTAATCAAAATGCGATGATAAATTATAAAATTGGCATACCATGGCGCTCCAAGGCTGCTGCTTCCAATATAGACATGCCTTGTTCATCTGCAACTGCAGTAAGTTTATCCGAAACAACAGGAGCAAGACTTGCGGGCGGCAGGGCCTGGTTCATAGCTCGTCTACGTGTAGAATTTCTGCGTGCAAATGGTCCCCAAATCGCAAAGGTGATACCTGGTGTTTGCATATTTACAAAGAAAGTATTTCCATCCGGAGAAAATGTAGGGCCAGCAAATTCAGAACCGTTCATCATATTTTCAGCGAAAGTATAAATATGTCCTTCAGGAGTCAATCCGACAATACGATCATTACCGCCACCATCTTCGGCGATCCATAGATCTCCCCAGGGAGTGATTGTAATGTTATCTGGTGATTCTAAATCATTTTTATCCGTAGACTCATAGAATAGTTCTAAAGTGTTTGTCGCTGGTGTGTAGCGATAAACACGGCCAAGGCGCGCTGAACCTGCACTTGTATCATCAAACCATAAAGTGCCTTCAGAAAAATAAGCCCCTTCTAAGCGGCTAAACTGAATACAGCCTTTTTCCTTAGCGTCTTGCTGTGCGATTTCGGGATTTAATTTTTTCCAAACAATCCCGAATTTTTGTTTAGTACTAAATTGACTTGCAGCTGCAGCTGGTAATTCATCAATCGCTGCTGCTTCAAGTGTACCGCCCTTTTGAAGAGAACCTAGTTTTTGACTACGGTCATGAGGTGTAAAACGATACAAGAAGCTTGGACTTGCGTCTTCCGTTAAATACCAAATCCCTGTTGAAGGGTCAACATGCCCAGCTTCATGAGAGAAATAACCCATATCACGGATTGGTGTTCTTGACATTTCGTTTTCAGGATCAAGCGGATTTACTTCAAATACAAAGCCATGTCCCATATCACGGGTTTCTTCCATTGTTAACCAGGTACCCCAAGTCGTAGCTCCACCCGCACAGTTACGGATTGTACCTGAACTTGATACATACTGATCAATGACTTTATTATTTTGTCCAACGATCAATGTGGTTGTGCCGCCCGCAGCACCAGAACTCCAAGGTTTTTTTCCATTTACAGGGTAATCAGAATTTGTCCCATTTTCATGGTTTCTTACAAGTATGGTTGTACCCTTCTCTCCTTTATATGCAGCCATTCCATCGTGAGCAGAAGGGACAAGGTCACCATTAGGCATGACATCACCAGTCCGTGAAAGCATTGTGTAGTGAAATCCCCTTGGCAGATCAAGAATTCCATTTGGATCCTTTACTAGCGGGCCATATCCACCAAAACCGCTTGTTGGTTTGCTAGATTCCACTGCAAACCCTTTTGTAGTTCCCGCAAGAGAAAATACCCCAGTTGAACCAAGTGTTAATGCTAAAGTGCTCATTCCACCAACTTTTAAGAAATTACGTCTGTTTAAACCGCTATTGCTAGATATCATTAACATTACCTCCAAAAATTTTTTGAGGGATGCTATATTCCTTAAAGCAAACTCTCCCCTCAAAATTAACAAACCTTTTTAAATGTTCTGTTAATTGTTTGTGATTTATATTTTTGCATGAAAAACAAGCTAAAAGTCACGGTTAATACACAAAAAATGGATGTTATTACCACATTTACAACATGCATAAGAGGAAATTGATGGTATGGATTCAAAGTCGAGAAAATAATGAGGATTTTGTCATAAAAAGATCGATGCAGATTATTAAAGTTTTTAAAAGTTTGTAAATAATCCAAGATGAAAACTTGTTAACCCGTTTTTCTAGTAAATAATTGAAAAGAGGAATTGGTCCACATTACTTAAGCATAGTATGGATTTGTAGGGTTTAATGCTAGAATCCTTATTTGATTGATAAAGTTCACATAGGACTTCTCGGTATCATAAACTACTAGTAGAGCAATTTTAACAAATAAAAGCCAGCCTCAAAAAAAGGACTGGCAACTTTCTCTATTACATTCTTTTTGCTCCTAAATATCTTTTTTTCCAATAGCTATTATCCATGGAGGTAATGCTAACGCCATTTGATGATGAGCTGTGGATGAATTGATTACCCCCTATATAAATACCAGCATGTGAGGCGCCAGTTTTATAAGTCTCGTAAAAGACCAAATCTCCAGCTTGTAGTTTGGAAACCTTTGTCCCCTTTTTATAAATTTCAGATACCGTTCTTGGTAAAGTGACATCTGCGCTTTTTTCGAGAACGTATTTTAGAAATCCGCTGCAATCAAAACCTTTAGGCGTAGTTCCCCCCCATACATACCGTACATTCAAATGTTTTTTTGCTTCTTTCACTATCGCAGAAGATTTATTGCTAGCTTGATTCACATTAGCTACGGTGGATGTCTGCTTTTTTACACCCAATGCTTTATATGTATTCGGACCTACAATACCATCAGCTTTTAAACCTTTATTTTTTTGGAACTTTACAACTGCACTTTTAGTAACCGTGCCAAAATATGTAGTTGTATTCTTACTCTTAAAATATTCTTTTTTCTTTAATACCTCTTGTAATTGTTTTACTTCGGTATGGGTCATTCCACTTTTTAACGTCCGATCGCCCAATGCAGCATTACTAACCAACGGATTTGATAGTAACAATCCTGACACTACAAAAGATGCTATAATTTTTTTCATTTTCTCCCCCGATAAAATCCTTTTTTTTTGATTTTATCAGCTTTAAGTGACAAACATATTTACCTAATTTTACATTATGATTACAATTTTATGCATAAAGTGTGCAAAAAATACAAAATATCTAAAATAACCCTAGCATTCCTTTTCTTTCTTACTTTGAATTTGATTATTAATCATACTTTCAAAAGGCCGCCAAATGACAGCATTATTATGTCGCATACACACTCGTTAGTTGCTTAAGACCTATTAAAAGTTGACACAAACTATGTAATAAACAAGCACTATCATTATGGTCTGTACCCGTAGCCAAACCCGAATAAAAAAGTAATAATTAAAAAAATGGCAGTTGATGGAATGAAGCTAACAACAATCAATCCTTTAGCTGTTTTGCTTTGTACACTTCTATACCATTTGTAATAAATAAAAAGGAGAATTACTGCCAAAGGCCAGAAATAATATCCAGCCATCGTGTCAACCCAGCCTGAATTTTTATCCCAATATATATCTGGTACAGGGAGAATATTCTCATATTGTCTATCAATTTTGTTTTTAGTTTTTATAAAGATATAAGAAATTACAGAATAATAAGCTACTATTGTAGCCTTTATCCACAAAATTAAAAACCTATTGGTCATTACTATTAAAAAGATTATTGCCAGCATGATGAACAAACTTGTGTATTCCAAAACAAAATCACCTCTAAATCATATTAACCAAAAAATATATCAATTACCATAAAATGTTTAATATTGACCAATACGAAGACAATATGCTTATTGATAAAGATTACATTTTCAAACTAATTTAGGTAAGACAAAAAGAGGGTCCCTCCAAGGAAGTGACCCCACTATTATGTTGGGCTCTGCCCTTTGGGCTAGCCTCTCATTTTTAAGCCGTTTTACTTAGTTTCAGATTCATTTTTACCCATGCCTTCAGCTAATTGTTCAAATGATTTAACCTTACCATGTGGATTCTGCGATTGTTTACGATCTTTCCATTGGCGTTCTTCTTGTCGCTTAGATTGAGTCATCTAAATTGCCCCTTTACATAAAGTTCAGTAAAACGTTAGAAGCATGAAAAGCCTCCAGCCATTGACCCTGTGCAGTCATCACTTATCATGAGTCGGGGTCTGGCAAGTATGAATTAATGCATGCCTTTCCACTCACCTTGATTTTTAGATGCTTTTTCTTTTTTTGCTTTATTTTTATGTGCTTGATTAGCGTTTGCACTGCCAAATTCTTTAGAGAATTCAGAATCAGTTTTGCTTGAATTGAATCCTTGTTTGTTCTTTTGGTCTGCATCATTTTTCTTTGTTCGTTTTGCCATGGATACCCCTCCTTCTTACCTTTAGTATGAGATCAGAAAGAAGAAATATACCCCGAATTAATACCCATAGTAACATGAAACTTTCATGTAATTCGGGTAAAAAACAAAGTGAATAATAAGTTCCGGTTCGGTTATTTTATAAATTACATACCTAATTAAAAGGTGTTTGAAATTAGCTTAGCACCAGAATTTCCTGAATTGGATTTACCATTAATGACAATACACTTCACATTTATATGTTGCTTATTATCCTTCCATCCTTGATGTTTATAGTAAGTATTATGGACATTAGCATCAAATCTTACATGGTCTTCTACCATGGTATTTTTGACAGCTTTCCTCTATCCTTAACTTTCTTTTTCCATTGTTCCCGTTTGAGTTTTTTGCTTTTTTTCATTAACCATCAAGATCCTTATGATTTTTCCTATTATATTTTGTCCTATTACAAAACAGGTTACGGTAAAATAAGTGAATGATTCAGGTACAAGCCTTTTAGCAAGAAATATTAAACGATAACTAAGCAAGGGTTTTCCTCAAAAATATTTTTTATGATATGATAGTTAAATTGTTTATCTCACCTGTGACACATTTACATTCATCTAAGAAAAGAGGTATTTATGCACGACACAGAATTATCCAAGCGACATTGGTTACTCATCTTAACACTTACTTTATTAACATTTGTTCTCGGGACAAGCGAATTTGTTATCATCGGAATCTTAACCGATATTTCCTCGAGTCTAAATATTACAAATGCAAAAGCAGGTACACTCGTTTCTGCGTTTGCCATTACGTTTGCCATTGCGACACCGCTCGTGATGTCGGCAACAAGCCATTTTCCAAAACGTAAATGGATGTTGTTTTTGATAGGTTCGTTCATTATCCTGAATGCTTTGTGCGTAATATCGACGAGCTTCATCATGCTGCTTGCTCTTCGGATGATGACTGCGATCGTAACAGGAGTTTTAATTTCACTTGCCATGATTGTTGCAAGTGAAACCATGCCAATCGCGAAACGTGGACTAGCTATATCATTCGTTTTCGGTGGTTTTACTCTTGCAAATGTAATTGGAGTACCAATAGGCACTGTCATCGCTGATTGGTACGACTGGAATGCGACCTTTCTTTTAACGACTTTTCTCGGTGGAATTGCGTTTTTGGCATCTTTCTTGATTTTGCCTACTATGCACAGTAGATTTCGCAGTTCAATGCGTGAGCAATTTTCTTTGTTAACACACCCAAGGATCTTAATGGCTTTTTTCATTCCGTCTCTTGGATTTGGTGCAACGTATGCCGTTTATACGTATCTTGTTCCGATCCTGAAAGGAATGGAAGCACCAAGTAGTTCAATCAGTCTAATCTTGTTTGGCTACGGATTTATTTCCATTTTCAGCAACATTCTTGCTGGTAAAATTGCCAGCCACAATGCTATCGGACGTCTCCGGTTTGTTTTTCTCGTTCAAGCGATTGTTCTGGTCAGTTTATATTGGACCACAAATAACTTAATCTTGGGATTGGTTAATATTAGCTTAATGTCATTAATGGCCATCCTTTTAACAACATCTACCCAGCTTTATTTGATAGATCTAGCTGGCATTTATCAACCAAAAGCTACAGGACTAGCTGCTTCACTGATGCCAGTAGCAAGCAATGTCGGTATAGCTTTTGGTTCTGCATTAGGCGGAGTTGTTTACCATCAGGGAAATTTGATGAATGTTACATTGGTAGGTGGGTTGGTTGCTATCTTTGCAAGTCTTCTAACTTTCCTAAGCCATCGCTTAGACCAAGAACAAAAAGAACTAGCATAAGAGAGAAGTTATCTGCGCCTTGGTATGCATCCTCTGGTACGTGCAATGGCATAATTAACGAGAAGTGTTATTGTGGTTTTGAAACAAAGTGATCTCAAATTAATACAAAAAATCTTGATAGAGCATGTTTTGAAAAAAAGATCGATCCAAAACATGCTCTTAACCGTATTTGATTGAATGATATTTTTATAAAAAAGTTTGATCATTTTCCATACTTCATACAGGACCAACCAGCTAATAAGATGTCAATATCTTTCTCTAAAATCTTATTACCCATATGATCTACTGTTTTTGGTCATGCCCAATAGCCCTCCAAACCTTTTTGGAAGGGTTTTTCTCTGTGTCAGTTAATCGGACAAAAGTGCCAGGAACAATTTTTCCTCTTTAAAAGTACGTAAATCCAATGAAGCAATTTATTAATGAGGAAAGTTTTTCCTTCTAATTTTCCTGATTCTATCATTCTATTAGAATTAATTACCTAATCGAAACCCGCTTAATAGTAAATCATCCCTTTTATACAAGTTGTTAAAATTTGAGGTATTCCAATCCATCCGAAACGCCCTTCAAGGTCGGAATATACGTTTCTATTTTACCTTCCATAAGCGAGAATATCTCAATTCTTTCCGATAGCTGGTCAATTGTCTTTTCACAAAATATCGAAATCATATTATTAAGGTTCATTTCCTCATGTGTATCAACTTAATACTTCTTTATGCTGAATGAGTTGTTTTACCATTCTGCTACTTCAAAAGTTAAGGAAAGTTCGGTTCCAACTCCTCAATATTAATGTTGAACTTTTCATATGAAAATGAAGGTGGAAATTCAAATTTTTTAAAAGTTAAAAATTTGAGTAAATGGTCTGTTATAATAGCAAGAGCCAAATAAGTGAGGTGATATGATTCAACCAAGCTTAACATAATCCCCTACTTTAATATGGTTCTTTTCAAACCATCCAAGATTCACTTCAATTGCATAATGATATGCTATTTCTGGATCATAGGTAGGGCATATATACTCTTTACAAGGCGCCATATCAAGTATTTTTAGAATTTCCCCAGCTGGGTCAAGAAAAGCAATAGATAAAGGAATTAATGTGTTTTTCATCCAAAATCCACCATATACTTCTTCTGAAAACACAAATAACATCCCTTCATTTTCGGGTAATTTCCCAACAAACATTAAACCCATTTCTCTTTTTCTTTGAGTATCAGCAACATGAACGGTTAATCTAGTTTCCTTGTTTCCACTAAGTATTTTTATCATTTTTCTTTTTATTATATTTTTCATGTTCACTCACCTTCGAATATTTTTATAAGCAGGAAAGAAATTTAAAGTCTTTAAAAAAGGTTCATGAGATTGAAATTTTTTTATTCGAATAAACGTCTAATCCCTAATAATAAAAAGGAAGAAAGTTGGAGATAAAACGAATAGAAGATGAAAAAAATAATTAACAAAGCACCGTTTCACTTCTAATACTTATTCCATGATTTTACGTTTAATTACGCTGTTTTCAATCATCACAGCAATAATATATAAGCACAGCCATAGTTTTAGAAACCTTTCATGAACTCAATTAAAGCTTGCTTGATCAAATATCAAAATTAGGCTCCGTAGAGAACAAAAAGAGCAATGTGCATCACCACTAGGTAAGAAACATTAGTAATTTCGGCAAGTCTCCAGGAAGGAACCAGTTGGGGTATGCATGCTTAAAATATATCTTTATAACAATAATATGACAGAGTTAAATATGAGGAGTTTCTTTTGTTTGAATGTCGATTTTATGTATGATGTTAAATGTTCTCGTTTTATGTTTTATGACTTCTTCTTTAAAGGTTATTTTCTTATTTGACTTATCTCTTCGGGGATGGTCTCACCAAGAGCACAAATAAGGAACCTTTTAAAAACCCTCCCATTCAGCACCTTTCATAAGGCCCACCCTAGGGCCTGTACAACTGTACTACGTAACGTCATACGGTATCAGCAAGGCTACTAAATAGGGGGATTTGGAGAATTGGATTGGAATAGTATATTATATGCTCAATATTCCAATTAGTGTCGAATAGTAATAAATATCAGCATCAGCCCCTTATAACCTACCACGCACAACCTCAAACCCACCCCATGTTGGGATAAGGATGACCTACCGGGAATCTTGATTTCCAGTAGGGTAATTATGACTCCGGAAGGCTGTGTTGCTAGATTTAGAAAGCAGTACTAATCTAATGATAGACAAAAAGGGGTTCGCATTTCTTTACTTAATGAATGCGAACCCCAGTTTTTTAAGGAGATCCTCTGAATGAGAGTCCTTCTTTAAAGCATTTTATTGATACTTCTCATAAAGTCTTTCATAACGATGGATAATTTCCCTTTCGCTTCCTTCATCGAGCTTCCTTTAACGCCGAAATAAAATTTAATTTTAGGTTCTGTTCCCGAAGGTCGTAAACATACCCATGTGCCATCTTCAAGAAAGTATTTTAATACGTTCGATTTTGGGAGCTTGATTGCCTCTTCCCTATTTGACGCAAACATGTATTTTTTCCTGCTTAGATAATCCTCTTGAACCACTACTTGAAGATCAGAAATTTGGTCTGGTGGATTTTCACGGAATTCATTTAGAATCGCTTCAATTTGTCTGGCACCTTCAATTCCTTTTAAAGTCAATGATTGCAAACCTTCCAAGTAATATCCATATTTATCGAAAACATCCATTAAACCTTCGTACATGGTTTTGCCTTGCTTTTTATAATAGGCACAGACTTCCACTGCCAGAATGGTAGCCTGTATGGCATCCTTATCTCGAGCAAAATCTTTAATTAGATATCCATAGCTTTCTTCATAGCCAAACAGGAAAGAATGTTCTCCACTTGTGTGGTATTCATTGATTTTTTCAGCAATGAATTTAAATCCAGTTAAAACATCTACTGTTTTTAAACCATTTTGCTCCGAAATCGCCCTTCCTATTTCTGAAGTCACGATGGTCTTTAATACGACTCCATTTCCAGCAAGAGTCCCTTTCTTTTGTTTTTGTGAAATTAAATAATCCAAAAAGAGAGCGCCGGTTTGGTTGCCTGTTAATACGACATACTCTCCAGCATTATTTTTCACGCTAATACCGAGCCTATCCGAATCCGGGTCGGTGGCAATCAATAAATCAGCGTCGACGCGGTTTCCAAGCGCAATGGCCAATTCAAAAGCAGCATGTTCCTCTGGATTAGGGACTTTAACGGTAGGAAAGTTAGCATCGGGCATTTCCTGTTCTTTAACAATATGGACATTTCGATATCCTAGATCATGCAAAGCACGTTTTACTGATTGATTGGCTGTACCATGAAGCGGTGTAAACACGAGCTTTACATCGATCTCATCTGCTAACTTTGGATTTTCCGGGATAGTGAGCAATTGCTCATTATAAGCAGTATCCAGCTCCTCCCCGATGATTTGAATGAGTCCTCTGTCCTCTAGGATTTCTTCTTCCTCAACTACAATGGAAAGCTCACTTTCAATCGCGTTCACGTAATTAATGACTTGATCCGCCGCTTCAGGAGGTAGCTGTGCCCCGTCTGATCCGTACACTTTATACCCATTATATTCAGGGGGATTATGGCTTGCTGTAATGACGATACCGGCAAATGCACCCAGCTTACGTACGGAAAAAGAGAGCTGGGGGGTAGGCCGTAATTCATCAAATAAATAAGCTTTAATTCCCATTGTTGCCAAAGTCCTGGCTGCTTCCAATGCAAATTCGGGAGACTTATGTCTTGAATCGTAAGCAATTACGACTCCTCTCGATTTTGCCTCGTTTCCAAACGATTGAATATACTCAGCAAGTCCTGCAGTCGCTTTTCGCACTGTATAAATGTTCATCCTATTAGTACCTGGACCCATTTCCCCTCGCATACCACCCGTTCCAAATTCCAAATTTTTATAAAAGGCGTCTTCAAGTACTATTTCATCTTCCTTCATTTCTTCAAGCAATAAACGCATTTCATGATTTAAATGGGGGTAACTTGTCCAAATAGTATACGAATGCTTCCAGCTCATTAAAATACAGCTCCTTCCACCTTTGCTTTGTTTGGCATTTCTTTACTCTTTGATCTTAGTACACATTGTTGGAGACCAATTGAGTATGAAATCTAAAAAGCCATCGTTCCTATTTCTTCCATTCCGATATCATTTTTTTATCTTCCTTTAGTACCTCTTTTGCAACGAGTTGTAGAATCGGCAAATCTCCTCCCTCCAAAGCTGTTGGTTACGATTTATTCATATTCCTAACCAATACTTTGGAAAGAGGTCATTTATGCTTCATTACTGCTTTTTTAAGAAGAGCGAAAATACGGCTGGTTTCGCAAAAATTCTGTTGCGAAATCTGGAATAATTACAAATTTCTTTGATGATATCAGAATCCATATCTTTTGGTGGTAATCTCTATACTTTTGTATCTGTTCGAAATTGTAATGAAATCTGTACAAGTGGATTAAATATTAATACTATTGCCCATATTTAAAATCACTTGCATTTCCCTACAAGCTTCGTAAATCCTCAATATAGCCCATGGCACCCCTTTATCTAACAACTATTGGGGATCCAGCTTGTTTTCTCGTAACTTTTTTAAGTTTTCCTTACTTGATTCATTTTTTCTTTTCCTTTTTCTTTTTCTTTTCCTTTTTCTTCTTCTTTTCCTTCTCCTTTTCCTTCTCCTTGTTCTTGTTCTTTTCCGTTTTCCTTTCTGTTTCCTTCTCCTTGTTCTTGTTCTTTTCCGTTTTCCTTTCCGTTTCCGTTGTATTAACGAGTGAATATAATCTTTGTTGCTCCATAATTTGTTTATTGATATCAAATTTTTCTTCAATGACTTTCCGTGCTCTTTCCGTATAGTCGTTCCAAACCTCTGGATGTTCTAAAAAGAATTGTATGCCTTTCGCTAACTCAATATCATTTTTTTCTGGAGCCAGGTATCCTGTTTTCTGGTGTTCAATTAATTCAGGGATACCCGCATGTTGAGTAGAAACGACGGGTAACCCGCTAGCCATGGCTTCTTTTAAGGCATTAGGAATGCCTTCAATATCACCATTTTTAGCAGTCTGACTTGCAAGGCAAAAGATATGAGCTTTTTTCAATTCGTTCGAAACTTGTTTTGAATTCATAGCTCCTCTAATAACCACAGCATCTTTAAGGTTAAATTCTGTAATGACCGATTTAATTTTATTCTCATCTTCACCTGCTCCGATAATATGCAGTCTAGCATTTGGATATTTTGTATAAATCCGTTTAAATGCTTTTATAAGAGTGATATATCCTTTTTTGTCTACAAGTCTACCTACAGACAAAACCCTTATTTCGCCTTCTTTGGGTAGTTTGGGGGTAGAATAGGCGAAAAGATCCAATTCGATACCTCCATATAACACATGAATTTTATCGTCCGGAATTCCTAAACTTCTTAAACCTTGTGCAAGATATTGGCAAACAGGAAAAAAGTGTGCACCATGTTTAATTAATGATGAATATCGCTGGGCATTTTTCTTGAAAATTTCTGGTCTGTCAGAACCATCGCGCCCTCTAATGCTAACGATTAATGGAATATTATATTTTTCACAAACAGGCAAAATTTCTTGTCCATGTTTTCCATGATGAGCATGAATGGCTATGATTTCTTGTTCTTTGAAGAATTTTTCTAGATCTTTAATCTTGTTTAAATTATAGTAGTTTTTAAAGGGGAATTCTGTATGGTTGGTATCTTCGAATGGGCCAATTACGATTGAGCGATAGCTACTTATTTTTACGATTTGATTATATATAAAACGTTGGTGTGTTTTAATGTTTTCACTTACATAATAAGCAATGGTTTTCATCATGCCTCAGTCCCTTTAACAAGAAATTCATATTTCTCTTCTCGCGTTCTGCTAAAACCAATAGTTCTTGATAATTATCTATTTTTTTTATCTTTCCTTGTTCTCCAATTTGTTTCACTTGCTTGTGATATTCATGAGTGAAAATGGAATCAGCTTTATAAATGTCTTTGTATGGTAGGTCTTCAGAACAAACTATAAAATTGTTTTTAAACAGAGGATTTAATTTGAATAGAGGGTTTTTTGTAGAATTACATGTAAAGGACTTCATGAGAAAATCTATACGCTTCTTAATAACTGCCAATGGTATTTTCATATTTTCAGGGTTCAAATTACTTTCTCCTTTTACAAATTTTTAATTAATCTTTTTGCATGCATATAATTTACCCTTCTCTTTTTTATTAGATTTTGGATTTTTACACAATATATTTTTATTTATATTGAACTGAATTGCCATGCACACTTTAAATCTACTTAAACCGAATCTGTCTCCATATATCGTTTTCACATGGACATTTTTTAATTTTCAGCATTTCATTAATGGCATTCGTTAATTGGCCTTTCATACCAAATCAAGGATTAAAAAAACAAGAAAAAACAAATGGTGTCAATGAAGCTATATTTGATGGCGGATCGTTTGATGGTTTTCACAATTTTGAAACTTGACCTATTCCGAATTATTTCTTCTCAAGGCCTGAAACCATTACCTTACCTTTGTTATTCTTTTCAAGTTGAGGTGTTTGAAACTTTTTATACCTTTCTGAATGAAACAGAAATTACATCATTATTTTTTATCCCCTAAAATCTCACTTATTAAAATTCACTGCTTCTTTTTTTCTTATTTATTATAATCTTTGTACCAATTCACAAAATGAGTTAAGCCTTCTTCTATTGTTGTTGAAGGATAGAACCCCACATCAGCATGCAAATCGGCAATATCTGCATATGTCTCCTTAACATCTCCCGGTTGCATCGGTAAGAATTCTAATTTTGCCCTTTTTCCAATAATTTCCTCTAATGTGATAATGAAATCCATTAATTTTATCGGGTTATTGTTACCAATATTATAAACTTTGTATGGGGCATAGCTTGAACTTGGGTCAGGGTAAGCTCGATCCCATCCAATATTATAAACCGGTGGCTTATCAAGTAGCCGGATTATTCCTTCAACAATATCATCGATATAAGTAAAGTCTCTTCTCATATCTCCATTATTAAAAACCTTTATTGTTTTCTCTTCAATAATATTTTTAGTAAAAGTATAATAAGCCATATCTGGCCTCCCCCATGGACCATACACCGTAAAGAAACGGAGTCCTGTGGTTGGAATATTATATAAATGACTATAAGTATGAGCCATTAATTCATTCGACTTTTTAGTGGCAGCATATAAACTTACTGGATGATCCACTGGGTCTTTGGTTGAGAAGGGGATTTTTGTATTTGCACCATATACAGAACTGGATGATGCATAAATTAAGTGCTTCACATTATTGTGTCGACAGACCTCTAAGATATTTACGAATCCAACAAGGTTGGACTTAACATAAGAATCCGGGTTTTCTATGCTATAACGTACTCCCGCTTGAGCTGCTAAGTTGATGACTATATCAATGGTCCTGTCTTTAAATAATTGATTTAATTTTTCTTTATTGGACAAATCCAAATTGTGAAATTCAAAATCAGGGTTTTCTGTTAATATCTTGAGTCGATTGTTTTTTAAAATAACATCATAATAATCATTAATATTGTCTACTCCTATAACTTTGATATCTAGGCTTAATAAACGTTTTGTTAAATGGAAACCAATGAATCCTGCAGCCCCTGTTACTAAAATATTCATAACAATAATTCCAATCCTTTCTATTACAATAGGATTTTGACACCTTTTCGGAACACTGTGTAAGCATTAATTATATATTTATACTTTCGACCCTTTACAGCAACGGAACAAAGTTCATTATGACGGATATTAAGAGGAAGCAAACTCAACATCTTCAATATGAAGATACCTACGTTTTATTCGTAATTCACGAATTAAAAACCATTGAAAGGAAAATCACCATGGATTTATTAAAATGCTCCTTTTTGTCATAACTAAAAGCTCAACAAAATAGGCGTAATACCCTTTTAGGTTCCAGTTACATTACCATGACTATACAAGCGTATTATCATTTTCAGTTAATGGGATCGGTGTTTTTGTCCATTCAGCATACGTATCAGGATCTATCGCCTTCACTTGTTCCAAAAAAGCATCTAAAAAATTTCTTTCTCGAAGGTCTTTAAATAACTCGAGAGGCCTTTTTTGTTCACGTGAAAACGAGTACACATGGTCGACTAATTTAAAACCATTCTTGGTTATGATAATATGCCGTAATGGAGCATCAATTTGTTTGAAACCTGAACTTTCCATTGTTTTTAATATATAGAGTAATCGACTTGTTATGTCCTCAGAAAGTACAGATTGTTTTTTTAGAAACGTATTTAAATCCGGACCTAATAGATATTCCATTAAAATATAATTGGGTCCTGTTTCAAAGACTTTCGGTATAAAAGGCAAATCTTGACTTGATAAAAGAACCATTTTTTCCTGATCTGCATGTTCAGTTTTCCCGTATAGCTTAACGCATGCGTTTTCAGACACTCGATAAACAGCACCTTGATGCCCTTTTCCAATAAGTGTTTGTGATATAGCGCTATCCACTTTCACTCCATTACCTGACCCGCCTGAGAGGACGGGAATGTTTCTAAAGTCCATATTATTTTGATTGAAATAATCCTTCCACTCATTGAAGGTGTCCGGTTCAAGCTTTTTCACTTGGGTTAAGAACGATTCCTTTAAAAGGATAATATTTAAATCTCTTAATAATTTTAAAGGCACAGGGTGCATCCTTTTAAAGGAATTTACATGGTCAATCACCTTAAGTTCCTCATTACCAACGACAAAAATATGACGTAGGGGGGCATCTAACATGGTGAATTTTGCTTGTTTTAATTCTTTTAATATATAGAGAAGTTTCTTTACTATAGAATCAGGGATATACGTACAATTTCTCAGATATTCTTTTAAGGTTGGCGCATTAAAATATTCCATGACTATATAATTTGGACCTGTTTCATACACCATTGGCATAAAGGGAAGGTGCTTTCCAGCTTTAAGAGCTTCTTCCTCCATTTCCGCTTGTACGGGGTCTGAATAGATTTTTACACATTTATCTTCTGAAAGTTTAAATACTGCACCTTGAGCTCCCATTCCAATCAGCGTATAGGTAGTCGGATTGTGAATTTCCAAAGATTTTTCACCTTTAGTTACAGTAATGGTTTTATAATCCTCCATGTTCTCCTCCTAACTGCTCATCTTTGGCCATATGTTGAAAATTTTGAATTTTATTAAGGGCTTTTTTGACCTTTTCGGCTTTTTGAGCCTTTTTTGCATTTTTACGAGATGCTATTTTTTCATCATTACCTTTAGCCTTCAGTTGAATTTTCTCTTTTTTGTCCTTTTTATTAGATGCTACAAGTTCATCTTTGACTTTATCTTTAGTCTGCCGTTGTAGCTTTTGAAACTGTTGTAGCTGCTGTAGCTGTGGAAGTTCTTGAAGCTCTGGAAACTTCTGTAGCTGTTGCATATAAATAAGGGCTTTTTTGGCTAAATCGACTTTTTTTCTAGACGTAATTGTTTCGCCATCATTACCTTGCTGTTGAGGCTGTGGAGTCCCCTTAAGGGATTTTTTATCAATTCGGCGAGGTTTTACTGCATATTGTTTCCTTACTTCATAAGGGGCTACAAGTTCATCATAAAATTCAGCTTGTTGTCGAAGCTGATGGGCGAGGTTAAAGTTTTGTTCGACTTTTTGACGAGCCGCCAATGTATATGTTTCCCACATCTCTCTGTTAGTTAGCATGAATTCAAGAGCATCTGCCAGTTCATCCACATTGTTTTCTTGTACTAAAACCCCCTCTTTGTTATTGGTTATTAATTCAGGGATGCCGGCATGATTGGTCGAAATCACTGGTACTCCAATCGCCATAGCTTCTTTTAATGTATTAGGTATTCCTTCAACATCGCCATCGGCAGATTCTAAGCTCGCGGCGCAAAATATATCCGCATTGGTCAATTGTTCTCGTACTTGATCTTTAGGGAGATGATTCAATAAACGAAAAGAGTCTCCTAAATTAAGTTGATTTGCCAATGACATGATATATTCTTCAAGCTCCCCCCTTCCGATAATCGTTAGGGTTGCATTTGGAAATTTACCTCTGATTTTTTGAAATGCTTGCATTAAGATATGATGTCCTTTTTTTTCCACCAACCTACCGATGGATAAAATGTTTTGAGAGCCCCCTTTGTCTGGAGTCCGGTATTTGAATTCGTTAAGGTCTACGCCCCCATAGAGCACTCTGATTTTTTCTGAAGGACAACCCCAAGCAATTAGCCTATCTGCTAAATACTGACAAACTGGAAAAAAACGCTCACCTCGATCAAATAGCTTTTTCATGTTATCTAGATAGCCAATGGGCTGATTAGCCAGGGTTGCATCCCTGCCTCTTATACTTGTTACCAACGGAAGGTTTGTTTCCTCTTTAAAAGGAAGTAATAACATGCCTAATTGACCATGGTGAGCATGTAAGAGGGAGATATTATTACTTTTCACATATTCTTTCGGTGAGAAAATTTCATTGAGATAATGAACTTTCTCATTCAAAAGGGAAAGATCTATCATATACTTAGGTTGTCGTACCATGTGGATATAATCATAATCAGGAACTTCTCGAATCTGTGAAATATATTGGGTCGGGTCGACTCTTAAATTCAAATGCATAACTGTGTGCAAATAAATGATCTCCTTTCATGCATAGTAAGCAAATTTCCTGGACCTTTTCAAGTATATTATGCAGAACTCTTTAGGTACGCATGGACTAATAACATAAAGTAAAGCTAAATGGCGGAGAGCCTAATACAAAGGAGGGATTGAAGTAAGGGCTTGTGCAAACAATGTATCGATGAAGATATTTCATCCATTTAAAGAAATATAAAAAAGCACCCTAGGACTATCAAAGGTGCTGTATTGCCGGTATGAACCGAACATATGTCTTTAAAGAATCATGTTCGGATTAATGAAGTGTTAGAAAGTGTTTTCGCTTTATGTCATATCAATAACAATTGCTGGTCTTCCTATTGGATAATATTCAATTTTCTTGCACGCTCTGATTCGATCTTCTTCAAGACAATTTCTGCCATCAAAAACAATCGGTTGTCTCATTCTATTCATCAATGTCTCCACGTCTAAATGTCTAAACTCATTCCATTCGGTAACAATAAATACAGCATCCGCACCCACTGTCGCTTCGCGGACTGAGCTGGCAAATTTAATTGTATCCCCTAATATCTTCTTCGCATTGTTTATTGCCACCGGATCATAAGCTACCACTTCTGCTCCAAGTTTGGTTAAAGAACGTGCAATTTTGATGGATGGAGCTTCCCTCATATCGTCTGTCTCTGGCTTGAAAGCAAGACCAAACATTGCAACTTTTTTCCCTTTTAAATCCCCAAAGCGATTTATCGCTTTCGTTACAAGGAGTTCCTGCTGAAAATCATTAATCGCTACTGTTTCTTTTAATAGGGAAAAATGTACTCCATTTAACTTGGCAGTATGAAGCAACGCTTTAACATCCTTTGGAAAACAAGATCCACCATAACCAATACCGGGCTGTAAAAAAGCTTCTCCAATCCTTTTATCTTTTCCCATCCCCTTTGCTACATCTTTAACATCTGCACCTGCTACTTCGCATAGATTGGCAACTTCATTGATAAAGCTAATCTTAGTCGCCAAAAATGCATTAGAAGCATACTTAATCATTTCGGCACTTCTAATACTGGTTAGTATAAATGGTACATTTAACGGACGATACATTTCTTGGACTTTCTTAGCCGCCTCATCATTTTCAGAACCGATGATGATTCTATCTGCCTTCATCGTATCCATAACGGCCGATCCTTGTCTTAAAAATTCAGGATTTGAAACCATATTAAAGGTGACCCTTTCGTTACAGCGTTCTTCCATAATTTTTTTAATAAAATCATTCGTACCAACTGGCACAGTACTCTTTATAACGACTACTGAACTCTGCACTAGGTTCGCGGCAATATCCTTCGCGGCTTGCACAATATACGATAAATCTGCTCCCCCATCCTCCATTTGCGGTGTACCTACGGCAATGATGATGATCTCGGCACCATTTAGCGCCTCTCGATGAGATGTTGTAAACAGCAGTCTGCCCGCTGCGGCATTTTGAGTAAGCAAACTCTCAATGCCCGGTTCATATATTGGAGAAATCCCTTGACGTAAACTTTTAATTTTCTGTTCATCTGTATCGATACAAATGACACTATGCCCTATTTCGGACAAACAAACCCCTGTGGAAAGCCCGACATAACCTGTACCCAATACGGCTATTTTCATATTATTCAAGCTCTCTCTTTATAATCTGAAGGTTTTCTTTCTTATTTACATCCCTTAAATAAGAAAGTATTTCATCTCTTATATCATCCCTGCGTAAAGCAAAGTCGATTGTTGCTTTAATGAATCCAACTTTATCACCAATATCATATCGGTTTCCCTCAAAATTATATGCTAATACGGCCTGCTGCCTATTTAGCTCATTTATGGCATCAGTAAGTTGTAATTCATTACCATGTCCAATCGGAAGCTTTGATAGCGTTTCAAAAATCTCAGGTCTAAAAACATAACGCCCCATTATCGCATATGTGGATGGAGCCTCTTCCCTTTTCGGTTTTTCCACCATAGAATCGATATGAAAAAGGTTATTCTCAATCATTGTCCCTTTTGGCTTAATAATTCCATATTTACTGACATCCTTTTCCGGTACATTCTGTACAGCTACGACGGAACTGTTGCAATACTCAAAAACACTGATGATTTGTTTCAGACAGGGTGTGTTAGACATAACGATGTCATCTCCTAACAAAACAGCAAAAGGTTCATTTCCAATGAAGCTTTCAGCACAGAGAATTGCGTGCCCTAACCCCATCGGTTCCTTTTGACGGACAAAATAGATATTTGCCAAACTTGATATTTTCTGAACTTCCTCTAAAATATCTAGCTGATTTTTTCTTAAAAGTGCATCTTCCAACTCATAGGATTTATCAAAATGATCCTCTATTGATCTTTTGCCTCTACCGATTATGATAATAATTTCCTCTATACCCGAAGCTACGGCTTCTTCAACAATATATTGAATCGTTGGTTTATCAACAATCGGCAGCATTTCCTTAGCCTGAGCTTTTGTTGCAGGCAAAAATCGGGTTCCAAGGCCTGCGGCCGGAATAATGGCCTTTCGGATTTTCATAAGCTGCCTCCTTTGTCATTCATTAATCCTTTATATGCATTAGGACAACTTCCGGTCTAGTTAGTAGCCCAATTAGTCTATTTTTATTTAACGAGGACCAGTAGGCTATACATGCAAGCATCCCATAATGGCTGTAGCCGAGCGTCGCAACCAGTCGGTTGGTGCTAAATTAAAAACTCCATTTACACTTTTTATGCAATGGAGTTACCATGGTTTTGGTGTAATGGTCGATAAAAAGTTTGGATAAACCAACGTGTGAGCTTTTTTGCGGCTTTGCGATTTCCTTTTTTCTTTCATTGAAAAACTCCAGCCGTCAGAAATGAAGGCAACAATTTCTTTGATTAATATGATGGGTATCGCAAGTCCCATTTTACGAGACTAATTAATATGGGTTTTATACCTTTTAGTCCACTTTTCATCAAAATATATGATGGACTGTATTCACGATTTTTAAGGGGGGAATTTTTACAATTTAATTCTTAATCTACTATTTGATAAAACAATAAAAAGGGGAGGTCTATTCTCCCCTACATTCTTAATTAAATTGTGTTCAGGCTTGATAACTAAGAGTACGAAATATGTTGGAATGGATATAGCTTAGGCAAATTTATTAACTATCTCCTAGTCAATGAAGGGCAAAAATTGATCCACCGTAATCAAAGAAGTCACTAGTTGTTGTGTCCTTCAAATTAAAGCTTCTTTCGCTCAGCATTTTTGCTGGAAGCTAGGTCCAATTCTTCAAGAGTAATGGAAGCCAAAAAGAGCGGTACAGTCTTAGGAGCAATGGGGAAACGGTTGCAATATTAGAGCTATTTGAGAAAAAATGACCTCTCTTTTTATTTAGGAATCCATACATGAGTACTTTGTTATTCTTCTTGACAGAGATCTTAAATAGATAAACCAGTATTCAACACACCTTTGAATGACTGAGCGTTTGTCATGTATGGCCGTTAAACTTATACCACCTTGCAAAAAAACCACTTTATAAAAGAAAAAATCGTTGTCCGTTTTTAAAAATATAATTATCTTCGTGACAATGAAGGCAAAACGGAAAAAATTCGCGACATGAATATCGCGAATTGCTTCCTGAAGGTCTATGACTTTATGAAAAACGTATAGAGCTCTTACTTATACCCATTTAAGAATGCGACATCCCATTTTATCCAGCTAGGCCTATCAGCAGCTAAATTAGACCGTAGAGTTCGTTGGCGCGGAACATGTCGGCAACCATTCCTTTCGGAAAAACAATAGGCTATTGTTTTTACAAAGCCGCTAAGGATATTACCGAACGTGTACATTACGAAAGGGAGTAACAAGGCATACTGGGCATTTCGCAAATTTTATAGTCTAAGAGAATTCCATCCTAATAAGTCGAACTCCTTTACATGAAAGAATCGACTTTATTCCTTTAGCTTTTCCTGCCTGTACAACATAATTGGTTCTGTGGGGAATACATCATTAATTTTTTTGACGTATGCCATACTTGTACCGGTTAGAGCATTTGCGGAAGCCAATTCCCCATATTGTCCTACTAACGGATAGGTTTCCTATATCGCATTGAAATCGATATTTTTCTGCCAGTCTTCATATGATTCAGGATCGATTTTCTTTGCTTGTTCCAGGAATGAATCCAATAACCCCAATTTCTTTAGATCACGAAACATCTTCGGATTATATGGGTCATTCATTGTGAGGCCATCTGAATGATCGATTGCTTTCAGCACATTTCCCTTTGTTACAACAAAATGTCCGATTGAGGTCTTGATTCTACTAAATCCAACTCTCTTTAGTTCCTTTCGAATCATTATGATTTGTTCTGTAAACGTTTCGGGAATATCCTGCTTTCCTTTCAAATAATCTTTTAGATTGGGACCTTTTAAATACTCCATGATTACATAGTTTGGTCCGACTTCATATAACCTCGGAACAATATGAGTTTCCTTCGCTGCTTCAAGTGCTTTCCCCTCTTTAGTTGCTGCATTCGGATTGACATATATTTTTACGCAAAGATCTTCATCAAGCTGAAAAACTGCACCTTGACTTCCTTCCCCAATTAGTTTTAATCTGGTTGGATTATGAATAATAAGTCCCTTTTTACCGTTCTTTTCTATTCTCTCAACCTTTATTGATTTAAACTCCTCCATCTACTCTTGCACCTCTTTTCTTCTTTATAACCATAACCTATAATATGAAATCATCGATTAGTTGCTTTAGGTTAATAACACACTTTTTCACAAAATTAAGTCATCCCCTCTTTTACAGGGTTCTTAATGATGAAAAGGTCCTAAAGGAAAGCTTTTCCCAGCATTTCTTCAGTGTCTTATGCTCATATACGTACAATTAAAAACTTCACAAAAAACATACAAATATATGTACTTGTCCGTTTCAAGTCCTCTCCATTTTGCATTTAATAAAAAAGAGGAATAACCAGAAAGAAAATGATCAATGATCAGAAAGGAGACGTGAGATGGGATACATTGAAGATTTACGTGCTCTCGTTGGGACCAGAGCTTTGATACTTACTGGGGTTACCGTTTTGGTTATCGATCAAAACAGCCGTTTTCTGATGGTACAATCTGATGAAATATGGAAATTCCCGGGCGGATTTATCGAATTAGGAGAATCTGCGGAAGAGGCATGCAGACGTGAAATTTTGGAGGAAACGGGAATTAACATTGGTAATCTTCAATTAATTGGCGTCTTTTCAGGGAAGGACTATTTTACGAAGCTGCCTAATGGTGATCAATACTATCCAGTCAACATTGCTTACGTGACCGAAGACATACTCAGCGGGGATTTAAAACCTGATGATATGGAAATACAAAAGGTTCAATTTTTTAAATGGTCCGCCTTTCCGAAAGAATTAACTGAACGAGATCGACAAATATTTCAAAGTTTTATCGAAAACTTGATTTCAAAGGGAAGGAAGGGATTGAAGTAGTGAAGACCATCGCTTTTTACATTAGAGAACCTATTAAAATAAATCAAGGATTTATGTACAATCAGATCATCATGTTGGATCAATATCGGCCTATTGTAATAGGACCTTACCCAAATACCGACAATGTTCAATATCAGTTTGAACATTATTTTAATTTAAACGAAATCCCAGACCTTGGAACCTTCCTTAAGGAGCAAAATGTCGTGGCGTTTCACGCTCACCAAGGGAAACATTCCACTGATATATTACCAACAGCTATAGAGTATGATATTCCTTTGATTGTGCATTTTCGGGGACGTGATTCATCCACTCAAACATATAAGAGATTTCGCAAAAATGTCCTCCGATATCAAAATTTAGTAAAACAGGGAGCCGGCTGCTTTGCCGTTTGCCATTTTCTTGCAGATGAACTAAAAAAATTAGGATTTAAAGAAGATAAAATACATGTATTATATGGCGGTCTAGATTTAGAATTATACCCGTATGTCCAACGTTCCCTACCTGAAGAAGGTGAAATCCGAATCTTGTCTGTGGCCAGGCTTGTCGAGAAAAAAGGATTTTTTACGCTTTTGAAGGCTTTTCAACGGATTCAAAAAGAATACCCAAGAACGACACTGCACATCATTGGGACAGGCAAAGATGAAGAGAAGCTAAGAGTTTTCATTGATGAAAACCAATTAAACGAACACGTTTTTCTTAGGGGGCCAATGGATTCCAATCAAATTTCTAAGGAATTAAGAGATTCCCATCTCTTTTGCCTTGCCAGTGAAACAGGCGAAGATGGCGATGTAGAAGGAATCCCCAATGCATTAAAAGAAGCCATGGCAAGCGGTTTACCAGTCATCTCCACTTTTCATGGAGGAATCCCGGAATTGATTGAGCATAAAAAAACAGGATACCTTGTTCCTGAGAAAGATGATATAAAATTGGCTCAAGGTATAAAATATTTCCTGAATCATCCAAGAGTATGGAAGAGATATACCAGAAGTGCAAGACAGGTTATTGATGAAAATTTTGATTTAAAAAAACAAATCATCGAACAACAAAGGCTATACAGCTTAATGGAAAAAAATAACGGAGTTAATTGACATAGTCAAAGTAAATGATTATGTTGTCAGTAAATCAGCGATGTTCCTTTCTCCTTTTATCCCCCTCGGACTAGTAATTCTTATAAAGTACTCCTGAATCACATTCCAAAAAAATACAAAATTCAGTTAGAATGCCAATACGCGAGTTCTGACCATGAGCATTTTCATTGTAGTACGTGAAGGCGGCTATTTTGTCCATTTGATTGATCATGGAACATATTAGGGTGGATGTCATTAGTCTAATATAACGCTTACCCAGAATCTGAAATATGATATCCCTTACCAGAAAGAAACCGATGGGGATTCACTATGTTAAATGGAGAGGGTTTTACATCATTTACAGAAAAAATTGTGCCCCTTCCATACGAATTAACTGGAAACCATCCCTGTTAAGGGCGGGTTCCCAAAAGAGTAAAGTGAAGCGCTGTACAAATTTCTTTTAGAACAAAAGGTCATATACCGAATCTTATGACCAATTTGATCGAACAATGCAAGAGCAATATGCTTATAAAAAAGACAAGGTAAAAGCTAGACAAATATTTTTAAAGGAGACAAAGTGATATGACAAAATATCCTGTTCGGTATGTACAAACATTAAGGGGCGGAACCGCACATGTCATTCTTTTCAGCGATGGTAAAGAATATGTCGTGAAGTGGTTCGATATTAAGAAAGAAAGAGAAAAAGAAGTGGTCAATGAATACCTGATCGGCAAATTGGCTGAGCTCCTTTCACTTCCCGTTATCCCATTTGATCTTGTATATATACCGGAAGAATTTATCAAGAAAACTCCTGAATTACAATCCACTATATACAATTATAGATCTGGATACCAATATGGCTGTGTTTATATTAAAAACAGTACAGTTTTCGAAAATGTTAGACAGAGTCTTCCCACTAAGTCGGATGTTAAAAACCGAGATATGCTAGCCGGTATAACGGTATTCGACCAATGGGTAAATAACTCTGATCGAGGTACGATGAATGTCATATTGGAAAATCTAAGTGATGGTGGCTATTATGTCCATATGATTGATCATGGCAGAGTTTTTCCTGGACGTTACAAATGGTCAGCTCAAACGCTAAGTGAAACACCGGTATATAACTACCATTGGCCTTTTTATAAATGGGCCTACTCCCTTCTCGATGATCACACAGAGCTTACATCGTTTATAGAAAAGGTAGTGAAATTGCCGAACAAATCGATTTATCAAGTGATTGAATCCATCCCAAAAGAGTGGAATGTGAGTAAGAAGGATAGAGATGCTCTCTACAAGTTTCTTTTAGACCAGAAAATTAAATTGCCAGATATCGTTGATCGTATCATCCAGCATCATAGCAACCCAAAATAACATTGGTTTTTCCCCTAGAAAAAAGTAACTCCTTATTAGCTTTAAAGGAGTTACTTTTTTTATCTATAAATCTTTCCATTCCATATAGAATCGAAATCCATTTATTTTAACTCTTCCAAAAATAATGGTAATGGACCCAACTTTTTCAAAACTTTGAATATCAACTCTGGCCTGTTTCGAATTCTTATATAGGAGCTATAATGATCAATCACTTTTAATTCCTCATCTTTTGTTATAATGTGGCGCAAATCGATAGCCAATCTGGTAAGCTTTAAACGCTTCATTTCTTTAAGCACAAAAAGAATTTGCCTTATCAATTTTTCTGATAAGATACCTCCAGACCTAAATATTGGAATGAAGTTGGCCCACAAGATATTCCAAATTAATATAGATTTGCCCGAGTGTAATAGCGGAAGACTCTTGTGCAATTTTCAATACATCCACCGCTTTAACGAGATATTCTTGTTTTGCACAAATTTTCACACATTTGTCTGGAGAAGTTTTAAAAACTCCCTCTATGAACATTGATGTATCAACGGTTTGCACCACTCGGTGTATTAGGCGAATTATTTTTTTACCCTACTTTTAAACAGAGTATTGAAATTCTGGTTTTTATTACTAAATTGAGAGTACGCTTCGCTAAAACTAATGGAAATCATTAGCTATTTTCTCCACTATGTGATGCACAATAGATCTCTGCGAAACTTATGATGACGTACCCTCCCATGTCTCTTAGCGTCATTTGCGCTTACATTCCTTCGTTCGGTCTATTCATAAGGCAGAGGCCTGCTAAGCTGCCCCGGGGACTCTTGGTCTTAGTTTAGTAATGTTGCTGGCTTCTCCGTGTCATCCTTCTTGTTATAAATCGATAGTTAGAAATGCTTACGCTGCCTCTGAGAGGCAGTAGAGATCTTTCATCATACTCTGCTTATTAAAATGGACTTTCTTTTTACAAATACCATGCAATACTTTCAACAATTTACCACAGAGTACCACCATCGATTGCTTTCCGCGTAAGGGATTTTGTTGGCGTGTTGTGTAATATTCATGAAGCTGTTTAAACCCCTCGTTGTGACGAATGAGTGGTACTATTACTTTGAAAAGAATAGATCTAAGTCGCTTTCTTCCTCGTTTGGAGATATGTTTTTGTCCCTTATGTTGACCAGATGAGTTTTCCCGTAATGTTAATCCCGCTAGTTTAATCAATTGGCGTGGATTTTCATAAAGTGAAAAGCTTCCAACTTCTGAAAGCAAATCAACAATGGTTGCATCTCCTAATCCAGGAACTGAAGCCAGTAGCTCAT
>NZ_JANZMJ010000030.1:0-71753 GCF_025175645.1 Peribacillus aracenensis | reverse complement strand
TAGCTAATCTTCATATGAAGGTAGCTGTTTTTTTAATTTTTTAAAGTTGGATGTGCAAAATAACACTTAAAATAAGTGCAAATTATCGGTCAAAGTGACATGCAAAATAACACTTAAAATATACGCAAATTACAGCCAAAAGTGACAATTATTTGTTTATTTATTCTTGTTTTCTGTCTAAAAGTTAGTCTGTAATTTGATGTATAAAAGATTTAAAACTTATAGACAGAGGATGATACATATTGTTAATTGGTTATGCGAGGGTTTTAACTAATGGCCTAGATTTATAAACACAAAAGGAAATTTTTGAAAACGAAGGGTGTAAAAAGCTTTTTGTTGAAAAAGTAATAGGAACAAGTACAAAACAAAGAGCCCAACTTTATGAAGCTATTGAATTTGCACGAGAAGGAGATACATTAGTAGTAACTAAAATAGATAGATCGTTTAGCTCGTTCTATTATGGACTTAAATAAGATAGTTCATGAATTAGCTGAAAAAGGGGTGAATGTAAGATTTGTAAAAGAGGATATGAAGTTTGATGGTTCAAACGAAGGAAACAGTTTACAAACACTGCTTTTTAATATTTTAGGATCATTCGCACAATTTGAACGTGATCTTATTGTAGAAGCCAAAGGGGCGTAATAAGCTTCTCATAAGTTACTGTTATAACTTTGCCATGAACGAGGGTAAGAGATTGAGTAAGGATAGAAATATGGGTTTACAGGTATATGATAGGAATTGAGATTATAGTATTGTCATTGACTTGAAGAATCTGTACCTCCTTATTAATTTTAGTTTTCCATATGGTGTATTCGTCTGTAAAATTTTTGATTGTCTATGTATAATAGGGATATTTTTTCTCTCTAATTAATTCTAATATCAAAATATCCATCCACCATGTCATTTTCAATCACCTTTTTCATAAAGGTTGTTAAAAACAATAAGAGAAAATGAGAGTCCAATCGATGAAGAAAATTTTTCTTACTAAAAAGCGACCTTGACCATCCATCAACTTCGGAATCACAAGGTCACTTAGTTTATTTCTCCTTCCATTAACCATTTAGCTAATCAAGTTTCACTATTGTAAATGATGCTGCATTAATTTTTTGTTTACCTATAATCGGTAATAAAGTATCCGTGGATGGACCGATGTTTCTAAGTTGCAATGTTGAATTTTTTTGAATATGAATAATTGCTTGCCCAATGAGCATCAGGCTCGCTCCATCCACTTGTCTTTGTATGCCATAGTTAGTAAGCTGCCCCTTTACTAAAGAACCATTTAAAATCAAAGCATATGTTGAAGATGAAGCAGGACCATCGATTAATAATACATATTCAATCTTATAGTCACCTGATTTACGAATTATTAAGGTGTCACTAGGAGGGGTAAACTTTATATTATTTAATGGACCGTTTTGATTAAATTTTATACTTTCACCTGATTTGACCATGATGGGCTTGGAACCTATGAGTGTAACGTAGCCATAGGCAGGTGAGGATTTTTCCCAGTTTTGATTAGACACTAATGTTCACCTACTCACTTATTATTTCTATTATTATATGTGAGTAGATTAAAAATGACTGTACTACTGTAATACGATTTATATCATTAGGCATATAGATAGGAATGAATACTCTTTAGATAACATAATCACACTTATAAGTAGAGAAAAAGGATCCTCTAATTGAACTGCCCCCCAATTGCTAGACAACATCTACCTTCTATATAAAATTGATGCAAATCAAAAACACAAAAATGTCCATAAACTCTACCTTGGGACGCTGGTCCACCCCATGGTAACAGATGTTGGATATTATCTATCTTTCCACCAATCAAATTATTGTGTTATCAATGCCATTCAAATAAAATTTATTCTCCTACTGAACAAATACGAAGGGGAGGATTATTTAAAAATTAAACGTAATTATATCAAGATTAACCTTAGAATAACTGAATTACACTATTCAATTCTTTGAGCCGTAGAATGTGTATAACAAGCGAAGCTATGACACTGCATGGAGAACAAGGGGTACTGATAAGTAAGTAGAGGAGTAAAAAACAATGAATCCAGTTGTTTGTCTGGATGTGGCAGAAGGAGAGCCAAGTCCAGGCAAATTTTAGATCAATTTAAACCGATGGGAAGAGCTTTTCAATTAAGTATATCAAAGAGGAAATAGATCTTTTTTTAGACTTTCTAATAGAAGTCGAAAAGGTGACAGGGCAGATGCATATCCTTTTTCCCTCCTTTGAACAACGGTTAATAAATTTTTCTTTATTTCCACCTTAAGTAGTATGTAACTTAACCGAACCGGAACTTATTATTCACTTTGTTTTTTATCCTAATTACATGACTGCACCGAGTACAAGGGTGGAGGCGTGCTGCTAATGGTTTACTGAATTTTATGTAAAGGAGCTTATTTAGATGACTCAATCTAAGCGACAAGAAGAACGCC
Source organism: Peribacillus aracenensis (assembly GCF_025175645.1). NCBI lineage: Bacteria > Bacillati > Bacillota > Bacilli > Caryophanales > Bacillaceae > Peribacillus > Peribacillus aracenensis. The sequence continues at coordinate 69,299 of NZ_JANZMJ010000030.1, read as the reverse complement.
AATGGAAAGATCGTAAACAATCGCAGAATCCACATGGTAAGGTCAAATCATTTGATCAATTAGCTGAAGGCATGGGCAAAAATGAATCTGAAACTAAGTAAAATTGTTTATGAATGAGAGGCTTTCCGAGGAGAGCCCTACATAATAGTGAGATCATTCCCTTGGGAATCATTTCTTTTCAAGATCAGGGGAGTGACATACCTCAAGAACTCCTTCCGCGTTTAGGTGAACCCTTTTACACCTTAAAAGAAAAGGGAACAGGACTCGGATTAATGATCTACCATAAAATCATTAAGCAACACGATGGCAATATTGTCTATCAAAGTAAAGTGAACGAAGGAACCTTGGTGGAGATTACTTTGAATTTGGCCTGTTAGTATTATTTTCATCTAAACAATGATTGCTTATAAAAACTATTGGACGCTTCCTTTAATGGGACGTCCAATTTTTTTAGTATTTACCCATTGATTAAACCATAAATATCGTGTAATTGAAAATCAGCAAATGGGAACCTGCTGAAATCAGCTAAGGCATTTTGGATGTCCATGCAATCTGGGGATAGGGCATTTTATGAGGAAATTTGCATATACTCGAAGGGAAAAAGAGTTATTTAGTCCTGTGTGATAGTTGAAATTGGAAAACGTTTCCGGTAACATATAAAAAGAATTATATAATAGGAGGTTGTCCATTGGCTTTACAAATTAAAGAAGTTACGAAAAAATTCGGGGAATTCACAGCTGTCAACCAGCTTGATTTAACTATTCCCGAGAAAGAAATGTTCGGTTTTTTAGGTGGGAACGGAGCGGGGAAAACGACAACGTTCCGAATGATACTCGGCCTGCTTGACCCGACTGAAGGGGAAGTGACCTGGAATGGTAACAAAATCGATTATAAGAGCAGTTCATTGATTGGCTATCTTCCTGAGGAACGCGGACTATATCCAAAACTGAAGGTCCGTGATCAAATTGTGTATTTGGCTAGATTAAGAGGAATGAACAAAAGGGATGCTTTGAAAGAATTGGAGTATTGGCTAGACCGCTTTATGGTTCCCGAGTATATTGATAAGCGAGTTGAAGAGCTTTCAAAGGGAAATCAGCAAAAAATCCAGCTAATCGCATCCATGATTCATAAACCTGAATTACTTATCCTTGACGAACCCTTCAGCGGACTGGATCCCGTGAATGTGGAAATTCTGAAGAAAGCCGTCATCGACTTAAGGGACAGCGGTACGACAATCGTTTTCTCGAGCCATCGCATGGAGCATGTTGAGGAGATGTGTGAGCATCTTTGCATCATGCATAAAGGTTCCCCTGTTGTGGCTGGAAAATTAAAAGAAATCAAGCGTTCTTTTGGTAAAAAGAATGTGTCAATTAAAGCTGATTTTGATTTATCCTTTTTGGATAATTATTCAGGCGTAACAAAAGTAAAGAACACGATGGAAGGAAAAATTCTTCAAGTCACTGGAGAAGATGTGGCTGAGAACATGATTCGTGATCTTGTTCCAAGAGGTTTCGTGCGTAAATTCGAATTGGAAGAACCATCGCTAACGGATATTTTCATTGAAAAAGTGGGTGCCGTCTATGAATAACTTTTGGATTGTCCTTTCCCATACATATCTATCAAAATTAAAAACGAAATCCTTTATCATTTCTACAATCATTATGATGGCCCTGATTCTTGTCCTTACGAATATTTCGAATCTTATTGATAAATTCGACAGTGATGATCAGGAAAAGGTTGCCGTCATCGATAAGACTGAAGGTAGCTTATTTGATTCTTACAAAAAAGCGGTAGCAGGTGTGAACGATGACTTATCGATAATATCCGCCAAGGATGAAAAGGAAGCGGAGGAAATGGTCGGCGCGGAAGATATCGTTGGCTATTTGTTAATCGAAAAGGATGAAACCGTCGGCTTCAAGGGAACGTATAAAGCGAATCAAATTTCAGATTCTGCGGTAAGTAATGATTTGCTTTTAGCGCTTACCCAATTGAAGGGTCAAATAACTGCGAAGGAATTGAATTTGACAGAGCAGCAAATCGCTCAATTGAATACGCCGCCAGCATTTGATACGATTGCGCTTGCGAAAAATGCAAAAACGGAAGAGGATCTCAATCAAGCACGCGGTCTCGTGTATGTGCTCCTATTCGTCATTTACTTCGGTGTATTGATGTATGCAACGATGATTGCTATGGAAGTGGCTACTGAGAAAACATCACGGGTCATGGAAATCCTGATTTCAAGTGTCCCGCCAGTCACACAGATGTTTGCCAAAATAATGGGGGTAGCCCTGCTTAGTCTTACGCAAATGATTTTATTTTTAGGAGTGGGCTATTTCTCGATTAAACAAAACTTGACTGGTATGGATGAAGGGTTCTTTTCATTTTTTGGTTTCGGAAGCACCGATATCTCAACAATCATTTATGCGATCATTTTCGCTTTGCTTGGTTATTTTCTGTACGCGACTCTTGCGGCATGTCTTGGGTCCGTTGTCAGCAAAATTGAAGATGTCCAGCAAATGATTTCACCGATGACCATGTTGGTCGTCATTGCCTTCATGATTGCGATGTTTGGATTGGGGAATCCGTCAGCGAGCTATATTACGATTACATCATTCATTCCATTTTTCACGCCAATGATCATGTTCTTGCGCGTAGGGATGCTTGAAGTTCCATTCTGGGAAATCGCCATCAGCATTGCTGTGTTGATCTTAACCATTGTTTTACTTGGAATTATCGGAGCAAAAATCTATCGTGGTGGAGTCTTGATGTACGGAAGCTCAAAATCACTGAAAAGCATCAAGAATGCCTTGCAATTATCAAAGAAAAATTAACTTGAAACCTGGATCCTTCATTTCTCTTGGAGGAATTCAGGTTTTTTACTAAGATAATAATATCAATTTATGAAAAAGGAAAGAAAAGAGACATAGATATAAGAGAACATAAATATATTCCATTTAGGCAACCCTGATTAGGAGTGATATAGTATGAGCAATCTGGTAACGTTGACGATAACTTCAGAAGCGTTTCTCTTGCTATCTTTCATCATTATTATTTTATCAAGCAGAAGTCTGAAAATGAATGTTCTCTGGGTCATCCTGCTCATAATTGGAGGGGCACCGCTTCTATATTTAGCTATTGATCATGTGAAAAACGATTATATGGATGCAAATATCGGATTGGGCCTCGCCTTTATGTTTACCTGGATATATAGTGCAGTAGCCTTTATCATTGCCATCATTCTTTTAGTGAAGAAGAAAAGGAATAATAATATTTCAAAAGAACAGTAATATTCCCATTATCCAATCAAGTTCCGGTTTTTAATTAGATTTTTTAGCTTTGAGGATATATGGGTTCCACATTCACGTTCTTAAGAGTGGAGACCAAACTTCTCGATCATGGTAATGGCTTAAAGATATGGCGGTACCACTTAAAGAAGTATCACCAAGCCAATACGAAAAGGGGTTGCCCCTAAAAGTTATTTCACTGACTTTTGGGACAGCCCCTTTTTTGTTTTTAAATCTTCTTTAAATCAATGAAAATAGATGTAAAGCAGGTGTGGGTTAATGAACACACTATTTTTCGTAACAGATTTTACTATGAAGCAAAAGGATGAAAAGATATACAAATTTCATTAGATGCTTTCTCGGCAGAGGGATCCGGAGATGCTAAGTTTACTATTCCGTTTGAGGTCTCAATATCTATGTAATGAATGCGGCATTATTAAAAATCATAGTTCTTTTAAAAGGAGTTCGTTTAGTCATCAATTATTCATCCTTTACCTATATTTGAATTAATGCATGATATAGGTAATCATGATGGTTTTTATAATGGAAGTGTAAAAGCTGCCGATGAGGGAGCTTTTTTCCTTTCCGATAAGGTCGTTCATGTAATTAATATTTTTACTAAGGTTCACTGAATGTGAATTTTCTCTCCTTTATAAAAAAATTTTGCCTAAGTAAACTAAAATATCAAATTAGACTAAGGTTTATAGCAAAAGCTTGTCTCCATTCATAGGATAAAGAAAGGCTGAAACCAATGTTATTGGATTCAGCTTTCCCAAACGGGTTTTAAGTGTGGTTTCCCTTATTTGTCATGACAAAAAAAGGCGATGCTTCCGCCCGTTTTAGGGTTAATATGAAGGGAGAGGCTAGAATTGCCAAATGTTCAATTAGTACCCTTCCAAGTAGAAGGAATAACAGAAACCACTTCGGAAGTTCCAAGAGGTATTAAAATGATTCGTGCACGCTCTATTTGGAGAGAAGGGTTTAAGGGTGAGAACATTGTAGTAGCCGTAATCGATTCAGGATGCCAATCAGATCACCCTGATTTAATTGGTCAAATTATTGGAGGATATAATTTCACGGAAGATTATTTTGGTGATCCCTTCAACTTTGCCGATAATAACGGACATGGGACTCATGTCAGCGGAACCATTGCAGCAGCAGAAAATGGTTTTGGAGTTGTAGGTGCAGCACCTAAAGCGAAGTTGCTGGTACTTAAGGTTTTAAATGGGTCAGGAGAAGGAACAACAGAAAGCATTGCTTCAGCTATTAATTACGCTGTCAATTGGACAGGCCCTAAAGGTGAAAAAGTACGGGTTATCTCTATGTCATTAGGGGGACCGGATGATGACCCGGCCTTACATTCGTCGATTATAAACGCCGTTCAATCTAATATAATGGTCGTGTGTGCCGCGGGTAATGAAGGTGATGGAAATGCCGAAACAAACGAGTACAGTTATCCAGCTGCATACGAGGAAGTTGTGGCAGTAGGCTCAGTTAACCTGCATGAACGTATATCAAGATTTAGTAATTCTAATGGTGAAGTGGATTTAGTGGCACCAGGGGAGAAAATTGTATCAACCTTTCCTGGTAACCAATTTGCCGTCTTATCAGGTACGTCCATGGCTGTACCACATGTGTCAGGGGCTGTTGCGCTTTTGATAAATAAATTTGAAACAAAACTTGGCCGTAAGTTAACAGAGGTAGAAGAATTTAATGAACTCTTAAATAATACAGTTTCACTGGGAAAACCAAAGACCCAAGAAGGGCATGGAATGCTGAAATTAAATTACCAGAAATTAGAAAATATAAAAAAGGTTTTAAGGGAGTTTACTTAACCTTACAGATAGAGAAAAGGTAAATATATGATCCTAATTTCATGTATATGGGGTTAGAAACTCAAATAAAAGAGATACAAACCAACCCTCTGAGAGTAACTAAGGGTTTTTTTTTATGTAAATTTTTTGTTTATTGAACTACAATGAAAATAAAACTCTAGATGTTAAAAGGAGCTTCTACTTTATAACTTTCTATATTTCTCTGGCACTCTGCAATTGAATAAAGGAACTTCTTTTCTTATTTGCGGTACTTTCTCTAAATCTAAAGTTGCCTTTAATTCACCAACTTCTTGATCAAATTCTGAACAACGTCTCCCCACGGATCTACAATTTGTGAGGAACCTGCGAATTCCAATCCTAACTGTGTGCCCGCAATTGATGAAAAATCGCACATTTTCGGAAGGAATGTATGGAAGCTGTTGCTTAGCGGCATGGCTGTCTCCATGTTAAGGGCTATGATTGTTGAATTATTTGTTTGATAACCAATGAAAAATATATTACTTTTTTGTGTATTCAACTAAAAGGTGTGGAGTAAGAACATCCTTTATTTGCATCCCTAGTAGACTCATGTGGCTCATCGTTTTTTGTTTAGCTTCGCATGGGGTATTTTGTGTGTAGTTTTGTTAAACAGACTAAGGAATAGATTGGCTTAAAAAGCAAAGAATAAAGAAATATTGACACAATAACTTTTCTCTTTGCATAGGGTAGTAGGGTATGGTATATTTATTTTCGAGGAGGGATGGGAAATGGATGAAATGTTGAATGGTAGTAAAGATTCTGTGAATGAAGAAGAATGCTGTACGACCTCTTCCCACGGCCGAAAGAGTCATCACTCAGAAGCAGTAAAAAAGAATTTAACGACCCGGTTAAATCGAATTGAAGGTCAAATTCGCGGTATAAAGGGTCTTATTGAAAAAGATACGTATTGTGATGATGTGATTACCCAAATAGCAGCTACACAAAGCGCGATGAATAGTGTAGCCAAAATATTATTGGAAGGCCATCTAAGGAATTGTGTGGTCGAACGCCTGAATGAAGGGGATACAGAGGTTATAGATGAAGTGCTTGTAACGATACAAAAATTAATGAAAAAATAAAGGAGTAGATGTTGAAATGGAAAATGTAACATTGAGTGTAAGTGGAATGTCTTGTGGTCATTGTGTAAATGCGGTTGAAGGGAATGTAGGAAAACTTGCAGGTGTTGAAAGCGTAAAAGTGCATTTGGACGCAGGAAAAGTAGATGTAGCGTTTGATAAGGAAAAAGTATCACTTGAGAAAATAAAAGAAACAATTGATGATCAAGGCTACGATGTCGAATAAGTTATGGGAGTGCTGTTAAGCACTTTTTTTTACAAAAAATATACCCCATAGCGGTATAGGGAGGCGGGGATGATATGAGCGGCCAAATAAAAGAAACAACCATGCAGATTACAGGTATGACTTGCGCTGCCTGTGCTAACCGGATTGAAAAAGGGTTAAACCGAATGGAAGGCGTTGAGGAAGCCACCGTTAATTTGGCTCTTGAGAAATCGGTCATTAAATATGATACGGAAAAATTAAGCAACAAGGATTTTGAAAAGAAAATTCAAGATCTTGGCTATGATGTAGTAAAAGAGAAAAAAGAATTTACGATTACAGGCATGACTTGCGCTGCTTGTGCTAACCGGATTGAAAAAGGGTTAAATAAGCTGGATGGAGTAAGCATGGCCAATGTGAACCTTGCGCTTGAAAATGCGACAGTTGAATATGATCCTTCCGAAGCCTCCCCAGTTGATATCATTAAACGGGTGGAGAAGTTAGGATATGGGGCAATCATCAAGGAAGATAACCCGGAATCCGTGGATTTCCGTCAAAAAGAAATTCAAAAACAAAAGAATATATTCATTTTTTCGGTCATCTTATCATTTCCATTGTTATGGGCGATGGTAAGCCATTTTAGGTTTACCTCGTTTATCTATATGCCTGATTTCCTCATGAATCCTTGGGTGCAAATGGCATTCGCCACCCCCGTGCAATTTCTGATTGGAAAGCAGTTTTATGTTGGGGCTTATAAAGCCTTGAAAAATAAGAGTGCCAATATGGATGTATTAGTCGCAATGGGAACATCCGCTGCTTATTTTTACAGTGTTTATCAGGCAATCATCTCGATGGGATCCCATCACAATACGGCACAACTTTATTTCGAAACTAGTTCGATTCTTATCACCCTCATTCTTTTAGGGAAGCTTTTTGAAGCAAAAGCAAAAGGACGTTCTTCCGAAGCCATCAAAAAATTGATGGGGCTTCAGGCCAAAACGGCACTGGTGTTAAGGAACGGGGAAGAACGTGAAATGCCGCTTGAGGAAGTCATCGTGGGAGATACGATTTTGGTGAAGCCGGGTGAAAAGATCCCTGTCGATGGTGAAGTAGTCGAAGGGAACTCTGCCGTTGATGAATCCATGTTAACGGGTGAGAGCATTCCGGTGGATAAAACAAATGGGGATACTGTGATCGGTTCAACATTGAATAAGAATGGTTTTCTCAAAATGAAAGCGACAAAGATCGGCAGGGATACAGCTCTATCTCAAATCATAAAAGTGGTAGAAGATGCTCAAGGGTCCAAAGCTCCGATCCAACGTCTTGCTGACCAAATTTCCGGTGTCTTCGTCCCCATTGTTGTCGGAATCGCCCTTTTAACTTTTCTGGTTTGGATGATATGGGTTAACCCTGGAGAATTCACACCAGCTTTTGAGGCGATGATTGCAGTGCTAGTAATAGCCTGTCCTTGTGCTTTAGGTCTGGCCACTCCCACATCCATCATGGCAGGATCAGGTCGGGCCGCTGAATTCGGTATTTTATTTAAAGGCGGGGAACACTTGGAAACCACACACCATATAGATACGGTCATTTTGGATAAAACGGGAACAGTGACAAATGGTGCCCCTGTGTTGACCGATGTCCTCATCGAGAACGGTATGGAAGAAGAACAGTTTTTATCTCTAATCGGCGCAGCTGAAAAACAATCTGAACACCCTCTTGCGCAATCAATCGTTCAAGGAATTCAAGCAAGACAGATAGCACTTGCTGCGATTGAGGAATTTGAAGCGATTCCAGGATACGGTGTGAGAGCTGTAGTGGATCAAAAAGTGTTGTACGTCGGAACGCGTAAATTGATGAAGCAAAATAACGTGGATATTACTAAGGCCCTAACAGTGATGGAAGCATTTGAAGAGCAAGGGAAGACAGCAATGCTCGCTAGCATTGAAGGTGAATATGCAGGACTCATTGCCGTTGCCGATACGATAAAAGATACCTCGCAAACGGCGATTGAAAGGTTGAAAGCAATGGATATCCAGGTCATCATGATAACCGGGGATAATCAAAGGACAGCAAATGCCATCGGCCATCAAGTAGGCATTGACCAAGTGATTGCAGAAGTCCTTCCTGAAGGGAAAGCGGAAGAAGTGAAGAAACTGCAGGCCGCCGGTAAAAGAGTGGCAATGGTCGGGGATGGGATAAATGATGCTCCCGCGCTGGCACTAGCCGATATAGGAATGGCTATAGGAACCGGGACGGACGTAGCCATGGAAGCTGCCGATATCACTTTGATCCGGGGGGATTTGACCAGTATTGCAGATGCAATCCTCATGAGCCGGAAAACGATGCGGAATATCAAACAAAACCTATTCTGGGCTTTTGCCTATAACGTGATCGGGATACCAATTGCGGCAATCGGACTGCTTGCCCCCTGGTTAGCTGGTGCTGCCATGGCTTTCAGTTCTGTATCAGTCGTATTGAATGCACTTCGCCTTCAACGGGTAAAGCTCTAAAGATATAATGAAGGCATTTGTACTGAATATAACCATGCCACGAGCGTTTGGGTTTTCATTCCAGATAAAAGCCGATGATTCCTTGGTAAGTGAATCATCGGCTTTCAATTGGAATAGCCGTGCTTTTTTATGTTTATAGCGACTCCTAAATGATGTTCCTTCATACTTTCGATTGTCAAACCGCTTATTTTAAACAATAAAATACATAATCGGTTGGTGCGCCACGCTCGCCTTGTTGATGGAGCATCGCTGATACATTACCGCGATGGTAAGTCCCATGATTCACTACATGATGGATGAGGTCGGCAAGTATAAACTCACAAGCCCCCATTTTGGGGTGTTCGGTTACAATGGTCCGTTCAAGATCAGGCTGCGAAGCAAGAAAATCGTAATAATCCTTTGCAAGTTCATCAAAGCTGGATTCTAGTTCATTTATTGAGACTCCGTCCACTTCTTTTCGCCGTTGTTCAACTTTCATAAAAGTATCTTGAACCGTGCTTCCTTTCATTATCTCCAGCCAGGTAATATCTGTTGCGTAAAGGTGAACAAGGACTTCCTTGATGGATGGAAAGACACTTTTTATCGTGTTGCCATAGACTGCGTCAGGTAATTGTTTTAGGTTTTGGAACACTTGCTGATTAGCCCACACGTGGTAATCATACATTTTCCTTGCACGGTTCATTTCCATTTTTTCACTCCTTCAATTGTTACATAATCCTTTTCTACATAATTAAAGAAATACCTCTATAAAAAATAACGGTCATCCTTTAAAGAAAATTACTTTTTTGATAAGTGAATAAATTGGTTTTTCACCAAAAAGTACTTGTTTATAGAAAATTTTTCATATAGGCAGCCTTTTTACTGACTTTTCTTCTTTAATGAATCAGTCTATTAAGTATAGTAAGGCAAGTAATAAAATAAAATTTAGTACTAAAAAAGAAGTAATGGAGTAGACACCTTACTATTTTGTTACCCATTTTGGGATTTGATGAAGTTTTTTAAAGGGTATCAGATAATTTGTCCATGCCAAAGCCTCGTTTTATACATACGATGATAGAAGATGCCATCCTATTACTGTTATTAAATTGATTACCATCAATGTTGCGTTCACCACTGTCAGAATGTCTATCCACTCTTAATATAGTAGTAGAGCCAGAGAAAATGATTAAGGGTTTTCCAAGTAAGGAATCCACAGACATGAAGTAATGGTAAAGGTGTTAAAAAAACAAAAATGAATGGATATGCAACCAATGGTCAATCAGGGATGGAAAGCATAACTAGCGAATTTGTTAGAAAAATAGAACCGTCATTAATTTCAACCATCGATGTCAAGCGGTTTTATACTTCAACTGAGGGGGCGGGTTTTTGGAATCTAAGAATGTGAAAGTTCGCTTTATATAAAAATATTTTTAATAATTATAATAACTCTTATCGAGAGAGGTGGATAAAAATGAAAGCAGATGCCGTTTTTGAAGGTGGGGGTGTCAGGGGAATTGCTTTTATTGGAGCTATACAAGCAATGGAAGAGGAAAAAGTAGAATGGGAGAGACTTGCTGGGACATCAGCAGGAGCAGTAATCGCAGCTCTTTTGGCTAGTGGCTATAAAAGCCATGAAATTAGAGAGCGGTATAGTGAAATCAACTACTCGAAGATGCGAGGCAGGACATTACTGAATCGAATTCCCATTTTGGGCGTATTTTTGGAACTTAATGTTCATCTTGGGATTTTTAAAAATGACTATTTGGAAACATGGGTGGATTCTCTTCTTTCAGAAAAAGGGATTAAGACATTCGCGGATCTTCCAGATGGAAAGTTGAAGATAATTGCGTCTGATGTTTCGAATGGTCAGATGCTTATTTTGCCAGATGATTTGGAACGCTATGGGATGTCTCCTGCTGATTTAAAAGTTTCAACTGCCGTAATGATGAGTGCCTCCCTACCATTTTTCTTCCGTCCGGTTATTTGGAAATCAAAAGACCGGAAAAAATCCTACATTTTAGATGGTGGTTTACTTAGTAACTTCCCAATATGGATTTTCGATACAGACAATCCTCGCTTTCCAACATTCGGATTTCATTTTGTGAAAGATGAAGTTAACATAGATCCGGTTATACCAACGCCAATCCACCTTTTCAAAAATATATTTAAAACGATGCTTCAAGCCCATGATTTACGACATATGAACGAAGAAACGATTGAACGAACGATTCAAATTCCTACTGGCGGCATCAACGCAACGGACTTTGAACTGAGTGAGGAAGAAATCGACTTTCTCTATCAATCAGGCTATACTTCTGCAAAAGAATTTTTGTCTGAGTGGGATTTTGAACAATATAAGCACAAACGGATGCAAAGAGTAAAAAATAAGTAGGAGAAACAATACGCTATCTTTCCAAATAGGTGTAAGAGGGGGGAGAAGGAGCTGTTACAACAGCCCTTTTTTTCATTGAACTAACGATCGTTAGTTTAATAGGAGGCATAGTTGTTCTAAGCTTAAAAGCAATAATTTGAAATACGAAATCATAAAAAAAACCAACCTGAAATATTATTTTAGAATTTTTTAAATGAATAAACGGAAATAAAAGAATAAAAAAAAGAAAACAACGTTGGAAGATTAAGATATACCATATATGAACTTACTAACCAGATTCATGAGGTGAATAATCTGACAAATCCTTTCCGCTATAAATTATGAAATTCAATGAAAAGATCCTAAAAGGAGAGGAGAAAGGAGTAACTCAATGTCACTGGGAGGAACGGATGATGAGCCATACTTTCATTCCTCTGTTAAAAATGCTGTTAAAAAATATAGTTGGAGAAAATGTGCGAAGGGATGGAATCTTCACTATAAATGAAAACAGTATTCCGGGGGCTTATCAGGAAGTATTGAAACTCCATTAACCATCCCAGCTTCCATTAAATTTTAATTTTACCAATAGACAAGTGGATTCAGCAGCGCTTGCTTATTCTATAGAAAAATAATAAAAAACGTCACTAAACCCTTCCCATAGCACCAGAGATGGAAATGGGTCGTGGGCTAAAGTTTGTTATGATTTTACTCTCAAAAAAGCGGTCTATCAATATTCCCCACATGACATGAAACGTATACTAGGAATATTATCCCGAAAATAAGAATAAAGATTGACAATCACACATCCTCATAATACGATACTTTACAGAATAAAAAGAATTTTCTTTTTATTTTTTTGTCGCAAAACAAAAACCGAGTTTTATATTATAAAACAATAACCTCCTTGTTTATACATATTCTCCAAGCGTGAACTCTGATTTTTTATAATTTTGGAAGCGCTGCCAATTACGGCGTTTTATATAACAAGGGGGGATAAGGTATGGAAGCAAGAATGGAAACAAAGCAAGAAAAGCCATTGAATATTGGCCGGAAATTTCGCTGGACCGTCGTCATCTGGTTATTGATTGGGGGAATAATCAACTATCTAGATCGGGCCAACCTCTCCATCGCAGCTCCCGAAATGATGAAGGATCTCGGACTAAGCGTTACCGAAATCGGGTTATTGGGAACCTTTTTTTCTTGGAGTTATGCTTTAATGCAGCTTCCTTCCGGCTGGCTGATTGATCGGTTCGGGACCAAAAAGGTGTATACAATTGCTCTTATTTGGTGGAGTGGTGCGACCATTTTAACCGGAGCCGTTCATAAAATGAGCTCATTTATTGCTGCACGGATTTTACTTGGAGTGGGAGAAGCACCGTGTTTTCCGACGATGGCTAAGATCACTTCGTATTGGTTTCCAAAAAAGGAACGAGGCTTGGCAACTGGAATTTGGGATTCTTCGTCCAAATGGGGACCAGCCATTGCACCGCCAATTCTCGTTTTCATCATGGTGACTTTTGGGTGGAGAGCGCTGTTTTATATAACGGGTGTGATCGGCATCATCTTTGCGATCGGTTTTGTTATTTTTTATAAAAATCCTGAAAAAAGCCAAAAGCTTTCCAAGGAGGAATTTGATTACATTAAGTCGGAAGGCGGTGGAGTGGAGCAAGGCATTCAATCATCAAAAATAAAATGGGGTTCGTTATTTAAATATCGAAGCGTGTGGGGGATGATTCTGGGCTTCTTCTGTACCATTTGGATCTGGAATATTTTTCTTGTCTTCCTTCCCCTTTATTTGTTTGATGTTCATCATGTCTCACTTAAAGAAATGGGTATATATGCCGGTATTCCTTGGCTTGGCGGAATCTTTGGCAATATTTTCGGAGGATATCTTACGAAAAAGTGGGTGGACAAGGGAATTACTACACCTATTAAAGCAAAGCGTGCTTTAATCAGTATATGTGCCATCTCGGCCGCTATCGTTGTATGTGCAGTTCCACTTGCCAAAGGGCTCGCCATCACCTTAACATTACTGACCCTTGCTCTTTGTTTTATTTCTGCCATTACAGGCAGTGCGTGGGCACTTGCCGGTGACATTGCCCCTCCTTCCATGGTTGCTTCCGTAGGTGCAATTCAGAATTTTGGCGGTTATTTTGGCGGAGCCTTTTCCCCTGTTGTGGCAGGCATGATAGTGGATGCAACTGGTTCGTACTCTCTTGCCTTTATATCTGGCGGTTTAATCGCCGGATGCGCGGCAATCTGTTATTGGTTCATTGTAAAACAACCTATTCAAGAATAGGGTAACCGAGGAGGAAATAAATTGATGCCAAAAGTGTATATAGCAAGACCGGTACCGCCCGAGGTAGAGGCGTTTATTTCGAAGTATTGCCAGTATGAAAAATGGAACGGCCCTGAACCAATCACCAGAAGCCAGCTGTTAAAGGAAATTTCCGATGTGGAGGGACTGCTCATCACCGGAGAAAAAATAAATGATGAATTACTGGACCATGCACCATGTCTAAAGGCTGTCAGCAATATCTCGGTAGGCTACAACAACTTTGATCTAGAGGCAATGAAAAAGAGAAGCATAATCGGTACAAATACACCTGATGTTCTCAATGAAACCGTGGCTGATTTAGCTTTAGCCTTAATGCTCTCAGCAGCCCGGCGTATTCCGGAACTGGACAAGCTTGTAAAGGATGGCAAGTGGGGAAAAAAAGGCGATGAACCCCTCTTTGGCGTTGATGTTCATGGAAAAACATTGGGCATCATCGGTATGGGGAGAATTGGGGAATCTATTGCAAGACGAGGCAAGTTCGGTTTTAACATGGAAGTTTTGTATCATAATCGGCGAAGAAAATCCGAAGTGGAGGAAACGCTCAGTACAACCTACTCCTCTTTAGAGTACCTTTTACGGGAATCCGATTTCGTCCTTTTAATGGTCCCTTATACTCCGGAGACAAGGCATCTTTTGGGACGGGAGCAATTCGCACTGATGAAAAAATCCGCGATCTTCATCAATACATCCCGCGGTCAGACGGTGGACGAAAAGGCCCTCATTGAAGCACTGCAAAATAAGGAAATCCTTGCAGCCGGTTTGGATGTATTTGAACAGGAACCCGTATCGCCTGACAATCCGCTTTTAGCCATGCCGAACGTGGTTACCCTGCCGCATATAGGTTCAGCTACTTATCAAACACGATTTGATATGGCCATGCTTGCGGCGAAGAATCTCGTTGCAGCGGTTACCGGAAGGGAGGTAAGCAATGTTGTCCCTGAATTGAAAGGGCTTCAGTCACTAAAATAGTGAATCATTAACACATAGAAAACATTAGGTTGTCCAAGACAATTTACAAGAATCGTTGATATTTTAACACTCATACCATTCATAAACTTAGATGAGGTAGTTTTTTATTAAATGCAGGACATAAAAGAAAATTCGATGAAATTTGGCATCCATTCATTTTGGATTCTTTTTAAATGGGGAAAATGAATGTGTTCAAAATGACCCTAAACAATTTGTTCTATGGCACAATTCCTACCAACAAAATAAGACGTAGAAGACTTGACCAGGAAGCATTATGTACGATAGCGTTTTAAAAGGAGGGGTGATTATGTTTACAATTATCTAATGATTTATCGGATATTACAGAAAGATAGTCCACGGGTCCAAGAAAAGAATACGAGGTGATTAAGTAAGGGCTGCATGAACTACATAGTGACTATAAAAAATAATTCTGAAATAACTCCAAGTGTGTAGTTGTATTGATTCCAAGATTATTAGTAGAACTAGACATAGTCTAATTCATTTTTTCTTATTCACTTCTTAAGTAAATTCAACAGTTTATCTAGTTCCTGGCTTTTATATAATGTTGTTGGGGCTGTAAAACCATAAATCATTCCTGCAGATATTAACTCTTTCCTCAATATCTCAATTTTTTCATTTAATTCTTCCATACTCTCCAATGCAGAATCCCTCAAGTACTTTCATTTTTTATTATGAAACCATTATTACATAAATTAGGATGCTTTTAAATAAAAAGTGAGTGATTACTCATAAAATGTTAGAGCATTCGTTAGTTTGATCCCGGTCCTTGCTTTTATTCTACTAATTCGCAGACTTCATTAGACTTACATAAACAGATTATAAGTTTATTAAAGATTTTTCATTGTAAAAATAACCCATGGAAGTTATTTGTAACGATTAAATAAATGATTCGTGAAGAAAAAATAGGCCGAAAGACTGTCGTTATATGTAAAAGTTTGTAGGGCTATGTAAATGTATGAGTGAATCAAATCTTTTTTAATGTTTAAAGTGATCCATAAGTCCTGCGTGAAAATCCCTAATTGGAAATTTGTTGATTTACATTTATTCATATACCTTTAAAAGGGCCATACTATACTTGAACCAGATTCAAATAATAGGAGGGAAAGATCAATGAATAATGAAAGAGCAATGGATGATTTAATTAAGAATTGGAGCGAATTAGGCAAGAATATGGACCGCCGAAACTTTATCCAGGGAGCAAGTAAGCTTGCCGGACTTTCATTAGGTCTTGCCCTTGCCCAATCAATGGGCGGGATTGAAGTGAATGCTGCCCCGAAATTCAGTGATTATCCATTTACTCTCGGTGTAGCTTCAGGTGATCCGCTCTCTGACAGTGTCGTTTTATGGACAAGGTTGGCACCTGATCCGTTGAATGGCGGAGGAATGCCAAAAGAAGCCATTTCCGTTAAATGGGAAGTGGCAAAGGATGAGAATTTCAGAAAGATTGTCCAGCAAGGCAAGGAAATAGCCAGGCCGGAGCTTGGCCACTCCGTTCATGTGGAAGTAAGCGGGTTAAATCCTGATAAGGTTTATTTTTACCGTTTTAAAAGCGGAGGGGAAGTAAGTCAGACTGGGAAAACGAAAACACTTCCGCCAATAGGTTCAAGTGTATCGAGTTTGTCATTCGCGTTTGTTTCATGCCAGCAATTTGAGCATGGTTATTATACGGCCTATAAACATTTGGCAAAAGAAGATCTGGATATTGTCTTTCACCTCGGCGATTATATATATGAATATGGACCAAATGAATATGTTTCTTCTTCAGGTAATGTACGTGTACATAGTGGTCCGGAAATCATCACGCTTGAGGATTATCGAAATAGGTACGCACAATACCGCTCTGATACCCATTTAAAATCGGCACACGCAGCTTTCCCATGGGTCGTTACTTGGGATGATCATGAAGTTGAAAACAATTATGCAAACGTCATCCCGGAAAAAGGACAATCGGTAGAAGCATTCATCAAGAGAAGGGCCGCCGCCTATCAAGCTTACTATGAGCATATGCCCCTTCGTAAATCATCTTTGCCTAAGGGAGCGGATATGCGGTTATACAGAAATTTCACATATGGCAATCTGGCATCTTTCTTTGTATTGGACTCCCGTCAATACCGGGATGATCAGGCAAACGGCGATGGAAGTTCCCCGCAAACGTCAGAGTCACTTGATCCGAAACGGACATTGCTAGGTCCAGAGCAGGAACAGTGGTTAACTGACAATCTATCAAAATCAAATACGAAGTGGAACGTTTTGCCTCAGCAGATCTTCTTTGCACAAAGGAATTATGGAACACCAACCGCTCCCAAATTCAGCATGGATTCCTGGGATGGATACCCGGCAGCACGCGATCGTTTAATTGATGTAATCAAAAGAAACAATCTGGAAAATCTGGTCGTGTTGACGGGTGATGTACATGCAAGCTGGGCCGCCAACTTAAAGGCGGATTTCGATGATCCAAATTCAAAGATATTCGGTGTGGAGTTTGTCGGAACTTCCATCACATCTGGTGGAAATGGAGCGGATAAGCGTGCGGATACGGATAAAATACTAAGTCAGAATCCACATATAAAGTTCTTTAATGATTACCGGGGATATGTCCGATGCAAAGTAACCCCAGAACAATGGAAGGCGGATTACCGAGTAGTCCCATTCGTGACAGAACCAGGTGCGGACATATCGACAAGAGCATCCTTTGTTTTTGATAAGGATCAAACAGGGCTGCGAAAGGTTGCATCAGCAGCGGTTATGGAAGGTGTACAAAAAACGAACGAAGTCGAGGAAGATCGGACACGCGCCCATAATCGCGCACATGAAAAACAAAGAATGAAAAGGCAAGGGAAAATGACTAATTGATAGTGAACGATAATGATGCTTGATAAGAAAATAGCGAAGAAAAATGAGAAAATCAGAGGAGTGAATAAGAATGCTTTCAAATATAGGAATACCAGGTTTGGTTATTGTCCTCGTAATTGCACTGATTATTTTTGGACCGTCCAAGCTGCCGGAAATCGGCCGTGCCTTTGGCCGGACATTGTCCGAATTCAAAAGTGCAACAAAAGGGTTGGTGAATGATTCAGAAAAAGAGGATGAAAATGAGAATAAAGCCGCATTAAGAGCTGTAAAAAAAGAAGGGTGAAGTAAATGAAATATAGCGGGCGGAAAGAATCGCCTGCTTCTTTTCATGAAAAGAGTTAGAGGGGAAGTGCTATTGGCAATCGTGCAAGAAAATATTTAAAAAGGAGGAGTGAAGGTGGAAAGTAAGGATTTACAAGTTATTGAACATATGGAAGAGCTCCGAAGCAGAATCATTAAAACACTGATAGGTTTTCTGGCTTTTTTCATAGTGAGTTTCATATTCGTACAGGATATTTATGAACTGCTCATTAAGGATTTGGATGGAAAGCTTGCTGTGCTCGGACCAAGTGAGATCCTATGGGTATACATGATCATCGCTGCGGTTTGTGCAATAGCTGCAACGATTCCGCTAGCAGCCTATCAGTTATGGCGCTTTGTGGCTCCAGCGCTGAAACCGGAAGAGAGAAGAGTTACATTTCGGTTCATACCCGGGCTCTTCATTCTATTCATCACAGGTATCTCATTTGGATATTTTGTGTTGTTTCCAATCGTGCTGGGTTTCCTAACTTCCCTATCGGCCGGGCAGTTCGAGATGATGTTCACAGCGGAAAAGTATTTTCGGTTCATGATTAATTTGATCTTACCTTTCGGGATTTTATTCGAGATGCCGCTTGTGGTCATGTTCCTGACCAGATTAGGCATCATCAATCCAACAGTGTTGAAAAAGTCTCGTAAGATTTCTTATTTCGTCCTGGTTGTCATCTCGGTCCTGATTACGCCTCCAGATATAATTTCGGACATTTTGGTCATCGTCCCATTGCTTGTGCTTTATGAAGTGAGTGTACAGCTGTCCAATATGGTTTACCGAAAAAGGCTAATGAAAGATGAGACGGCATTACCTGTTACATGAACTGGCTAATCCACAACCTAAGAAACATTTCTTGGGAAATAGTCATTGACACTAAAAAGTTGAGGGACATATCCCTCAACTTTTTTATTGCGGAATAATAATTGATGGGACTAATCAGGAGGGAACATACATTTTTTTGCATACGTAAACAGTTCTCTTAGCCAGGTTTTTTGATGTCGGACTAATTCTACTGAAAGGTGCATAAAAAATGACCTTCTCCTTATACAACCCTTTGGACATTTAAATCATTTATTTGAATGTACTATTCATTCAGGTATACTTAAAGGCTTCAGAACAGCGTTAAGTTGTACAGAAAAATAGGGGAAATGAGCATCTTCAATTTTTAAGGGGGATGTTTTATTTTGTTTATAAGAAGGAGAGAGGATTCAGGTTAGCGAATTATTGTAATCTTGAACCCCCAAATGCATACTTCGTAAAATCATTCAAAAATATCGAAAGGGAAAAGCTTCGAATAAATTGTTGTAAGAGGTGAATGTGTATCTTATGGTTCAAGTATAAATATATATTTAGGGGGGGAAACATTATTAAAATATCGAACGGGATGGTGAAAAGTTTATGAAGGATATAGTGAAAATTATTGCAGGAAACATTTCCATGACCTTTGCCTATGCTTATTTAATCGTTCCCAATGAAATTATCAATGGTGGGGTAACTAGCTCGGCATTATTATTGAATGCATTATCGGGTTATAACATTGCCATGCTAGCCAATTTCGTTACAGGTTTACTGTTAATCATCTGTTTAGTTTTTCTAGGGAAAGAGTACTTTTTTAAGTCGATCGTAAGTTCGCTAAGCTATATGGCCTTTTTTAATTTTTTTTATTCATTGAAGATTAATTTCGATATGAATATCGCGTTAGTGATTATCATTTCGTCGATTTTGATAGCGATAGGATATTATTTATGTATAACAGCAAATGCCTCCACTGTTGGCTTTGACGTGATCGCCTTAATTTTACATCATAAAAATGAAAAAATAGATATTGCAGCGACAATAAGGATTATCAATCTTATCGTACTGATATTGGGCCTTCTTGTTTACGGTTATACATCGATTGTTAAGGGAATTGCGTTTACATTGCTTTTTTCATACCTTCTAAAGAAAATGCTGGATAGGAAGCAGAATCCCGTTAAATTAGCAACGGAAAGTGTGTTAGATGAATCCTCCAAGGTGAAAGAAGTAAAATGAAAAGTATTAGAGGTTTGCAGTATTAATGGGAATCTTTTTATTTGAAAATTTTCATTTTGTTATCTAAATATTCTGATTTTTAAATTGACTTTAAAAAAATCAGAGTGTATTATACACATAGTAAGTGGTCCTAACATCATGACGTAGTGATGTTATATCCGCTTCGAATGTCAAAATAGCCTTAAGGAAGGGGGAATAATGATATAGAATCTTAAGTTCATAGCGTCATCTCCTGTGTTGTTTTAAAATGCCATGTTTCCAAGTTCCCACTATCTTTGTGAAAGTGTAATGGACAGGCAGTTGAAAAAGCCTTGTTATTACATGCAAGTAGCGATTATTTTAGTTGATTCCACAAAATATTGAAAGTTGGTGGAGGGTATGAAACATCAACAGGAAGAACTGAAACCAGGCCTGAAACAAAGACATTTAACAATGATATCCTTAAGTGGTGTCATAGGCGCTGGTTTATTCGTAGGAAGCGGTATCATTATTGGTCAAACGGGCCCCGGGGCGATATTATCATATGTTTTGGCAGGCTTGATCGTTGTTCTAGTCATGAGGATGCTTGGGGAAATGGCCACAGTGAATCCCAATACTGGATCTTTTGCCGTTTATGCAAGAGAGGGGATTGGTGAATGGGCCGGTTTTACAACAGGTTGGTTATATTGGTTCTTTTGGGTTATCGTCATTGCTTTGGAAGCAACAGCGGGGGCTGCAATCATACACAGCTGGCTTCCTTCCGTTCCCGTCTGGGTCATAAGTCTATCTTTGATTATCTTATTGAAACTGACTAATATTTTTTCCGTAAAATCGTTTGGTGAGTTCGAATACTGGTTTTCAATCATTAAAATAATCAGTATCATCCTATTTTTGTGCCTGGGTGTGGCAGTGATATTAGGGTTAATCCCAACGATAAAACCACCTGGTGCTTCCAATCTTCTGAATTTTGGCGGTTTTATTCCGAACGGGTTAAGTTCTGTACTAGTTGGCGTCGCAATTGTTTTTCATGCATTTGTTGGAGTGGAGATTCCAGCGATTGCCGCGGGTGAGACGAGTGATCCGGTTAAGTCGGTTAGAAGTGCATTGAATAGTGTGGTATGGCGAATCCTGATTTTCTATATAGGGTCCATAGCTATTCTAGTGACGCTATTACCTTGGAATTCAGCTTCTTTGCTGAAAAGTCCATTTGTTGCCGTACTTGAAATGATGGGAATCCCTTCTGCTGCCCTGATCATGAATATAGTGATTCTCATTGCACTGCTTTCCTGTTTGAATTCGGGGTTATATACGAGTTCACGCATGTTATTTTCACTTGCACAAAAGGGTGATGCTCCAAAGTTGTTTTCAAAAGTGAGCAAGAACGGTGTCCCTATATTTGCTGTAGTCGGCTCTACATTATTTGCCTTTATCAGCACCATTTTCAGTTATGTCTCACCTGATAAAATCTTTTTCTTTTTAGTGAATTCCTCGGGTGGAGTCGGAATTCTGGTTTATCTGGCCATTGCGGTTTCCCATCTCAGATTAAGGAAGAGAATGGAGAAAGAGAATCCCGGAATTTTCAAGATCAAAATGTGGTTATTCCCTTATTTGACTTATGTAACCATACTTTCCATGGTTTCCGTTTTGATATTAATGGCATTTATCGATTCGCAACGTCCACAGTTTATCTTTACCATGCTATTTAGCTTGATCGTTATCTGTTCATTCTTTTTCCTTCGGCGAAAAAAGGCGAAGTATATGGAGAATGAATTAAATATTGTTTCTGGTTCCCCTAATTCTGAAAAATTATAGCTTTTGCTCTATACCATTTTAAGGAAATACTTCGTTTACTTCTATGGAACTCCTCAGACAAAATTCTTCAATCACTAAACAGCTAGAATATGATTCCCATAGAAAAAGAGAGTTGTGCCAACAGGTGCTTGGCGCCATCTGTCTTTTAAATCATGAAGGAGGGATTATGTTGAATGGTTTCCGTGTAATGACTAGTGGGGTTATCCTTGGGGCCATGTTGCTGTCAGGCTGCAACAATTCAAGTGAACCGGACGAGGCTCAACAAGAAAAAAGTCCAGTCTTGAATGAAAATCCGGATGCAAATACGGGTGAAACCCAAAATGCAGAGGTTATTAAAAAAGGTGTCGGCGATGTGATTCAATCCATAAAAGGATTGGAATCAGAAATAAGTACGGAGGCGGATTCAGGGAAAATTCAAGAAATGGGAAAAGAGATCAGTTCTACATGGGATTCGATAGAAAAGCAAGTGGAAGATGAATACCCCGATTGGTATGAACGGATTGAGAAAAACCTTTACCCATTAATTGGGGAGTCCGGGAATGCGGATAAGGACCTTGAAAAAATGAAACGTCTCTCTGAGGCTACTAAAGAAGATTTACAGTTATTTTTGGAAAAAGTGAAATGAATACTTTTTATACCCAGGTCATCACCAGTGGGGGATTTACGGGTTGAGCAAGTTTGGTGATTTTAAAGGAGGTAAGGATAAGGAGGGGAACATAGGTTGGAAAGTCCAAAAGAATGCAAAGAGGTTCAGGCAGTGATCTTTGATTGGGCAGGAACGACGGTGGATTATGGATGTTTTGCGCCGGTCCAAGCATTTGTCGAGATATTCAGGATAAGGGCAATTGATATTACGATTAAGGAAGCAAGGGAACCTATGGGTTTATTGAAAATGGATCATATTATGGAACTCCTGAAAATGAAACGAATCTCCAATTTATGGATTGCTAAATTCGGGAAAGAACCGGACGAAAGAGATCTAAAATCATTGTATAGGGACTTTGAGGATTTGCTTTTTAAAGTTCTCAAGGAAAACGCCAAGCCAATACCAGGCGTAATTGAATTAGTCAGCCGTTTAAGGCAGCAAGGAATAAAAATCGGTTCGACGACAGGGTATACTCGGGAAATGATTGATGTTGTTAAACAAGAGGCGGAAAAATGGGGCTATCAACCAGATTCCATTGTTGCGTCTAACGAGGTGCCTGCGGGAAGGCCTGCTCCTTGGATGTGCTTTAAGACGGCGATGAATCTCGAAGTGTATCCACTCAGCAAAATCGTTAAAGTCGGCGATACGATCAGTGACATCAAAGAAGGCATCTCTGCGGGAATGTGGACTGTTGCCGTATTGAAAGGCGGCAGTGAAATCGGCCTTTCAGAAGCGGAAATCAACGAAATGGACCCATATGAACGGCAAAAACGGATGAAACATGCAGAAAATCGTTTTTGGAATGCAGGAGCTGATTTCGTAATTGATGAAATAGGTGATTTATTGGAAATCATCGATCGGATCAACTACAGATTGACAGAAAAAAAGGATATATTTATTAGTTAAGGAAGATTCAAATACATGATTAATGACTATGATGATTAAAGTTTTTAAATAAATTCAAAATATTCAATTTATTTATTGACTGTTTCATCCATTGGTAGTAATATACATCTTATA
Source organism: Peribacillus aracenensis (assembly GCF_025175645.1). Lineage (NCBI taxonomy): Bacteria > Bacillati > Bacillota > Bacilli > Caryophanales > Bacillaceae > Peribacillus > Peribacillus aracenensis. Next base: position 46,042 of record NZ_JANZMJ010000030.1, on the reverse strand, counting down.
ACTGGTACGGACGTCGCAACGTCATTATCAGAAATAACTATAATTAAGGAGAATGTGCTATGGTCGAAACAAAAATGTTAAGAGGAACGAAAGTTAAAATGACACCAAGTGAAGCCATCGTTGAGACATTAGTGGCCGAGGGAGTTAAACATATCTCAGGAATTCTGGGATCGGCTTTCATGGATATGCTTGATTTATTGCCAACTGCAGGCATCCGTTTCATTGGTGTCCGCCATGAACAAAGTGCAGCACATATGGAAGATGCCTATTGCCGTGTCTCTGGTGTTGCAGGAGTTGTCATCGGGCAAAACGGACCTGGAATGACGAATATGGTCACCTCTGTTGCAGCGGCCAATCAAGCTCATACTCCAATGGTGGTCATATCACCTTCTGCTGGTACACCAACGGTTGGATGGGATGGATTCCAAGAATGTGATCAGGTTTCCATCTTCAAGGCCATCACTAAGGAAACGGTTAGAGTGACACACCCAGGCCGGGTCGCTGATTGCCTTAGGACAGCATTTCGGATTGCCTATGCCGAAAGGGGACCGGTTTTATTCGATATCCCTCGTGATTACTTCTATGGTGAAGTGGAAGATCAAATACTTCAACCACATCAATATCGCGTAGATGAAAGGGGCTGCGGATCTTCTGCATCTTTGGATAGAGCGGCAGAAATTTTAGCTGAGGCTGAGTATCCTGTCATTATTTCCGGTAGGGGAACGGTTGATTCAGATGGCATCGAGGAAATTAAGAATATTGCAGAATATTTAACAGCTCCGGTGGCTGTCTCCTATATGCATAATGATGCCTTTCCTGCAGATCATCCATTGTCAGTCGGCCCAATCGGTTACATGGGTTCAAAGGCAGCCATGAATACACTAAAGAAAGCGGATGTCATATTGGCGGTGGGTACAAGATTATCGGTTTTTGGAACGTTACCATGCTATGACATCGATTATTTCCCTAAAGATGCACAAATCATCCAAATAGATATTAATCCAAGGCAAATAGCGAGGACACACCCTGTGGAAGTTGGGATCATCGGAGATGCCCGTGAAGCGAGCCATGAAATCCTGAAACGGTTGAAGGCCAGTAATCCTAACCTAAAGCAAGAAAAAAAGCGGATGGTCGAAGTAACAAATGAAAAACAAAAATGGGAAGAAGAATTGGTGAAACTTGCGATGATCGATGGAACCCCGATCAATCCGCGTCGAGCCCTTTTGGAATTGACTAAAGTATTGCCCGAAAATGCTATCGTTACAACAGATATCGGTAATGTATCGTCAACTGCAAACGCTTACTTAAAATTCAATCAGAGCCGCAGGCATATCGCAGCGCTTACATTCGGGAACACGGGATTTGCTTACCCATCTGCACTAGGTGCCAAGTTAGCTGAACCGAACACGCCTGTTTTAGCCATTGTTGGAGATGGCGCGTGGGGCATGAGCTTACATGAAGTGAGTACGGCCGTTGAAGAAAACATACCTGTCATAGCATGTGTGTTCAATAATAATGCATGGTGTGCAGAGAAAAAGAATCAGGTTGATTTTTATAATAATCGTTTTGTAGGGGCGGATATCCAAAATCCTGATTTCGCGGAAGTTGCCCGATCAATGGGTGCTGTTGGTATTAGAGTGGAAAAACCTGAGGAGTTAGGCGCAGTCATTGAAGAAGCAATAAAATCAAATAAACCGACGGTCATAGATATACAAGTGGATGGAACACAATTAGCTCCACCATTTAGAAAAGATGCACTAAAAATGCCTACTAGATTATTAGAAAAATATTCTCATTTAGATCATAAAAACTGGGATAAATAATGGTGTGAAAAGGTGATATGACAAGTGCGATGACTTGATGAAATTTTGGTCATCGCACCATCACCAATTCGCTCTAAAAAGGTCTGTAACAGCATGGGAACTTAACTTAATTGTGTTCAATGAATAATAAGGGGGTTTCAATTGTGAAGATGGAAACTGAAACGAAAGACCTTGTTCAAATGGATAAAGACCATTTATGGCATGCGATGCATCGCTATAATGAGAAGGATGCTCCCATGATGGCTACAGAAGGATCCGGCTCATGGTTCACGGATACTAAAGGTGATAAATATCTAGATGGGGTTTCCGGTTTATGGTGCTTGAACCTGGGTCACGGGCGAAAAGAGATTGCGCAGGCAGCCTATGAACAAATGATTAACTTATCTTATTTCCCTTTGACGTTAAGTCATAAGCCGGCAATCGAATTATCTGCAAAAATAAGTGAACATTTAAAGGGCTCCTATACAACGTTTTTTACGAACAGCGGCTCTGAGGCGAATGAGACAGCTTTTAAAATAGCCAGGCAATATCATTCCCAAAATGGCAATCAGGGTAAATACAAATTCATCTCTAGGTACAGAGCTTATCATGGCAATACTTTTGGCGCGCTAAGCGCAACTGCACAGGCAAATCGGAGAGTGAAATATGATCCTGCGGTTCCAGGTTTCCTGCATGTGCCACCGCCGTACAGTTATCGGAGTCCGTTTGGGGAAAACGTTGAAAATTCCGATTTGCTTGCAGCTGAATATATCGATCAGGTCATTAACTTTGAAGGGGCTGAAACGGTAGCTGGTGTGATTCTTGAACCATTCATCTCTGGTGGCGGGGTCCTTATTCCTTCCAAAGAATACTTAACGAGGGTTTCGGAAATCTGTAAGAAGCATGATGTTCTTTTAATTGTGGATGAAGTGGTTTCAGGTTTTGGAAGAACTGGAAAAATGTTTGGGTTCATGCACTCTGATGGAGTTCAGCCGGATATTGTTACAATGGCAAAGGGTTTGACCAGCGGTTATCTTCCCCTTGGAGCAACGGCGGTGAATTCCAGGATTTACGAGAAATTCAAAGAGAACGGAAATTTAAATCATTTCAGGCATGTGTCAACATATGGAGGGCACCCTGCATCTTGCGCAGTTGCGCTAAAGAACATTGAAATCTTGGAAAATGAAAAAATCGTTCAACGTGTATCTGAGCTTAGTGAATCGACATTAAGTGAGCTCTTTGAACTGAAAGCCTTGGATAAAGTAGGGGAAGTTCGGGGAGTAGGGTTTTTATATGGCATTGAATTAGTGGAAGATAAAAAGACAAAAACGCCTGTTTCCGATGCGTTCATGGGTAAAATAATCGGGGCTTGCAAGGAAAAGGGTCTTATCATCGGCCGTAATGGTGATACAGTTCCTGGATATGGAAACGTATTGATCATTGCACCGCCTTTATCTTCGACTGTTGAAGATCTACGCTTTGTCATAGAAACGGTTAAATCCGTTTTATATGAATTATGCTAATAAAAATAGATGATTGAGCTTTAGGGTCTATATATAGACGAAAAGTGAAGATGGGCATGACATGTCTAACTGTTATGACATCCATGTCCATTTTTTCATGGTGGTTTAACAGGGGGAAAACTGGAAAATCCGAAGTAGGAGGAAATATGCAATCACAACATAGGTTATTGGTGGTTCTTGCACATCCTGATGATGAGTCATTCCTGTGTGGCGGCACCATTGCCAAAATGTCTGAGCGAGGTGTTCATATTACATTACTTTGTGCGACAAAAGGCGAAATGGGCAGGCGAATGGGAAATCCCATCATTACAACAAGGGAGGCATTGCCTGAACTAAGGGTAGAGGAGTTAAAAAGAGCTTGTGAAGAATTGGGGATAAGTGACCTGCGATTTTTAAACGTAAGGGATAAGACGATTGAATTTGAAAGCTTCGATTTATTGGCTGAGAGAATTGTAAAGGTGATTCGTGAAGTTCAACCGGATGCACTAGTAACATTCCACGGGAAATATGGGGGGCATCCAGATCATTGTGCGATAGGCCGTGCTGCCGAATTTGCTTTTCTAAAATCCGGTGATCCCGATTATTATCCAGATTCAGTATTACCAGCTTTTAAGGTTCATAGTCTATACTTTGTCCTTTGGCATGCTTTTTATGATGAATGGATAAAGGAAAACGGGTTGAGAAGTATCACAAGAGTGAATATAGCAGGGACTTTACAGAAAAAAATCCGTGCCTTAAGGTCCCATCGTTCCCAGACCCTGACCGTTTCTGAATTATGGGGGAATCAAAATCCAAGCTTGCCTTATTTAAAGAAATCCGAGTGTTTTATTAAAGGGAATTCACCTACCAATATAGAAGAAACCGATTTTTTTCAAACGATTGAAGGTTGGGATGATCCGTAATTTGGGCTTTAGTTTATCTGGAAAGGAGGAAGGAATGTATGGAATTAGAAAAATATGAGCCACTGGAAGAAACACCGCAAGAGCAGCAAAAATTGCTTCAAAACAGGGTGGTTTTATGGCTGAGCGGTATCGCTTTCACCTTTTTTATTGCCCTCTTAGGCTTGGGGCTGTCCAAGATTGCAGGATTCAATCGAATCGGTCCACTTGCTTGCTCGATCATCATTGCCGTGATTTATCGTCAAATTGCGGGATATCCAGAAAAGTTCCGGACGGGAATTGAATTTTCCGCAAAAAAACTTTTGCGTTTTGCCATTATTTTATACGGGTTGAAATTAAATATCGATGTGATTTTCAATCAGGGTCTGCCATTGTTGGTACGTGACATAGGAACAGTGACTTTTGCAATAGTCGTGATGGTCCTGATTGCAAAGTGGTTTAAGGCAGATGCCTCCATTTCCCTTCTTCTTGCTGTAGGAACCGGAATATGCGGTGCAGCAGCCATCGCGGCAATATCTCCTATCGTGAAAGCAAAGGAAGAAGATACAGCCATAGGCGTCGGGATAATCGCGTTAATGGGAACACTTTTCTCCATTGTTTATACACTTTTACGTCCGGTCCTTCCGCTATCAGCTTTGGATTATGGAATTTGGTCTGGGATAAGTCTTCATGAAATCGCACATGTTGCTTTGGCGGGAGCACCGGCGGGTGAAGATGCGCTAGCGATTGCACTTCTTGCAAAATTGGGCCGTGTCTTTTTACTTATCCCATTATGTTTCATTTTTATGTTTTGGATGAAAAAACGCTCATCCGGGAAAAAGGGCCATGATGCCAAAATTGATTTTCCATGGTTCCTCGTTGGTTTTATAATCATGAGTTTAATAGGAAGTTATGTGTTTGGAACGTATATCACGGTGTCCCCTCTAGTAATGGATGGTATTTCCAAAACGACTACATTTATATTGACAATGGCCATGATCGGTCTTGGACTCAATGTTAGCCTGCAGGCACTGCGGACAAAAGCCATGCGTCCTCTTTTAGCCATGACCATTACTTCTTTGTTGCTTTCGATAATCTCGTACTTTATCGTTTAATAGATAAGCTTTTCTATTTTTGCCCATTAAATATGCCTGAAACGTGATGAAGGTTGCATATAGGATAAGCCCTGAATACATAAAACTATTCAGGTTTTTTTCATCTAAAGAAACGTTTTATTGGAAAAGAAGGAGTGGAAAAATAGTAAAATCCTAATTTAAGGAAAAATCGACCGTCGGCATGTTTGAATATTATAATTATTTGGTTTACAATAATATAAGAACTGATACGAACATTACGATGTCTTTTTCTGTTTGGAGGAAATTTTATGGAGTTAGACTTTAAAAATCCAATCCCTTTACATGCCCAATTGAAAACCATATTGGAAAATCAGATTTTGGAAGGTTATTATAAAGATAAAATCCCGAGTGAAAGGGAACTCATGGATATGTATTCTGTCAGCAGAAGCACTGTACGGGAAGCCGTATCCATTCTGGTTCGTGAGGGGATATTGGAAAAAAGGCATGGGAAGGGAACGTTCGTTTCCCTTAAACCTGTACAAGAATGGCTTAAGATGATAAGTTTTACGGAAACCACTAAAAGCATGGGAATTGAACTACTGGATCATGGCCGTGTAATGACACCTGAAAATATAGCTGATGCAAATGGGTTTGATGATGAATCTTACCATATTAAAAGGCTGCGGTTGCAGGGGGATGTCCCAATAGCCATAGAATTGCATTATTATTCATTGGACCTAGGAAAAAAATTGACGAAATTCGATTTAAGTACAACCGTATTGTATGATGCACTCGAAGGTGATCTAAACATTGACTTTTGTGAAGCGGAACAAATCATAACCTGCGGCTTCCCAACAAAAGAAGATGCAGAACATTTAGGAATAGCCGAAACGATGTGCTTGCTGATTACAGAACGAATGATTTTTGATTCTGATGGTAACTTAGTAGAATATTATAAAGGATTATTCCGATCGGATATGTACTCATTCGCAATGAAAATGTCCCGGAAGAATTGATTTTGCACATAAAGTGACCTAAGCCTTTCTAAGAAGCAGAGAGGCTTAGGTCATTTTCGCTTCTATATCATTGAGTTAGCCGATTTTGAACCGTATTAAAACGCCAGTCAAAACTTTCTATTAAAACCCGATTAGTCATAATAGGATTTACCACCGGGTTCAACGTAGTTTTAGGGTAGAAAAATGGCTGATTTAGTTGAGACAATATTTAAAGTAAATCTATAATAATCAACATACACATTGATTGGATTTTATGATAGGATTGGCTGTTTCATGAAATAACAGCTTCTTCAGTCTTTCAAGACAATCGTCCCCCCAGGCGCTCCAAGTCAAATCCTTAAATGCCTATTTATGCATACTCGTACACTAAGATAAAACGATTCGTAAACATAGGCAGTCAATAAGGTTGCACACAATGATAAGTAGACGCACAACGTCGTTGCAGCGACTAACCTCTCCAGATTTGCCAAGCGACACATAACAACCACAAAGGAAATTACCACGAAAGGGCAGTTTAGAGATAAAATTAAAGAAATGATCCAGGTGAAAAAAGCTGAAATATGGACTATAAGGGTGAAAGGAGTTAATTCCTTGAAAGAGCAATCAAATAATAAAAACAATGCTTCAATTAGTGAAAATAGCATCGGCTGGTGGAAAGCAATTATAGAATCAATCAATGATGGTGTTTTAGTGATTGATCATAATGGGTATGTAAGGATGATCAATCCTGAATATACACGTATTACTGGTGTTACTGCTGAAATCATAGGGAAGCCACTGGTAAAATATCGGCCCGGAGCGCAACTTACAAAAACACTAAAAGATTGTCGGTGTCGTGTTGGAGTCTACCGAAAGACAAAAGACCGAGAATATGTGGTCGATATGGCTCCAATTATTCTCAATGAACAGGTTGTTGGCGCTGTGTCCGTCTGCAAAAGTTTAACTGAAGTTCATAAATTGTCAATTGAACTTCAAAAACAAAATGAGAAAGTCCGGCAGCTTAAAAAGCAGATGAATTCGCTTTATCAAGTAAAATACACTTTTGATGACATCATTGGAAAAGATGGCGGGTTGAAGGACGTTGTGTATGTGGCAAAACGGGTTTCCGATTCCAACTTTCCAATTTTAATTATCGGCGAGAGCGGGACAGGAAAAGAGTTATTCGCACAGGCAATTCATCATAAAAGCCATCGTGGTAATAAGCCTTTTATTCCAGTTAATTGTGCGTCTATTCCACCTTCTTTATTAGAAAGTGAGTTATTCGGTTATGGAGATGGGGCTTTTACCAATGCAAAAAAAGGCGGTAAAATCGGCTTATTTGAAATGGCAGACCAGGGCACGCTTTTTTTGGATGAAATTGGTGATATGTCATATGATCTTCAGGCTAAGTTACTCAGGGTGTTACAAGAAAGTAAGATCAGAAGAGTAGGAGAAACAGAAGAGCGAAATATTGATGTCAGGATTATTGCCGCTACACACCGTGATCTAAAACAGCTTGTAAATAAAAATCATTTTCGCGGAGATTTGTTTTATAGACTTAATGTGATAGGCTTAAAGATAGCACCTCTTCGAGAACGAAGAGAGGATATCCCTGAACTGGTTCATTCATTCCTTCGTTCGTCATTAACTCCATCAGCTAAGGAGGGTTCTATGTACACTATTGACGAACAAGCTTTAAAATTTTTACGGTCATATGAATGGCCTGGCAATGTTCGGGAATTGAGAAATGTGATTGACTATGCAACTTGTATGGCAGAAGGTATGGAGATAAAGATCCAACACCTACCTGATGTATTGATGAAGCTCGAATTGAATCGCTTAGATTCTACTCTAAAACCAAACGGTCAAACACTAAAGGATATAACGGAAGAAGCAGAATCAAAATTCATCCAAGAAATTTTGGGGCAGTTTGGAAATGATATGGAAGGAAGAAAAAAAACCGCAAATTCTCTAGGGGTGTCCTTGGCCACCTTATATAATAAAATAAAAAAATACCGTATTATTTAAAGTGATTTCTAAAGAATTAGAATAATATCCATTGATTTCTAAAAAATTAGAAATCAACCAAGGCTATAGAATTAGGGGATAAAGTAATTTATTTGAGAATCTTCGTGATATTTTCTAAAAAATTAGAATTTGAATCCACTATAAATGAAAGCGCTAGCAACAAAGTGCTTTCTTTTTTTTGTTTTTAAAATTTTTAAATGAGTACTTAAATAACTGATAAATCAGCATTAGAGTGAACAAACACCTAAGAAAATCAAACTGCAATAATAATTTAAATATTACATTCTTTGTTTAGGCATGGTTCTTGCAAAAGTATAGTACACAGCAAAATTCTTATAGAAAGGGCAATGAAATCCTTGGTAAATATGCCTCGTGGGGAAAAAAATTTCATCTGAGCTATGTCAGTAAACATTCAATTTACGACTCATTGGGAGGGATTAGATGTTAGCTATTTTAGGTTTCTTGACAATAGGGGTTTTCCTTTACCTCATTATGACAAAACGTTTATCAGTCTTAATTGCTCTGGTGTTGGTGCCAATCGTTTTCTCTTTGATTGGCGGATTTGGCTTGGGGATAGGAGAAATGATGTTAGCTGGTATCGTAAAGGTTGCTCCTACGGGAATTATGGTGGCTTTTGCTGTTTTATATTTTGGACTGATGATGGACACGGGTTTGTTTGATCCAATCGTATCTAAGATGCTTCTTATCGTGAAAGGAGATCCCTTAAAAGTGGTGGTGGGCACGGCTGTTATCACATTGCTTGTATCCTTGGATGGGGATGGTGCTTCTACTTTTATGATTACTATTTCCGCCCTACTTCCTCTTTATAAGAGATTGAAGATGAACCCTCTCATTTTAGCAGGTGTAGTGGCTTTGGGCGCAGGTGTCATGAATCTTGCACCTTGGGGCGGTCCAACTGCAAGGGCGATGGCAACTTTGAATGTCACTTCTGCTCAACTATTTAATCCTATTTTACCTGCTATGGTTGCAGGTATTCTATGGGTGTTGTTTTCATCCTATTTACTTGGAAAAAGAGAAAGGGAAAGAATAGGGATTATAGATATGGGGGAAAAGGACAACATAGCTTTTCAAGAATTAGCGGCAACGACGTTAGAATTTAAGCGCCCCCAACTTTTTTGGTTCAATCTTATTTTGACACTGATTCTTCTCATCGCTTTAATCAAAGTATGGCTTCCACTTCCTACTTTATTTATTATTGCTTTTGCAATTGCTTTATTGGTGAATTACCCAAACCAAAAACAACAGATGGACGGATCACAAGTCATGCAAACAACGTTGTTATGGTTTCGACCATGATTTTTGCGGCGGGGATTTTTACCGGTATTTTGACCGGAACAAAAATGATTGATGCTATGGCTCTTTCAATGGTGTCGGTTATTCCTGAAGCGATGGCGGGCTACTTACCTATTTTGACAGCTATTACAAGCATGCCTCTAAGTTTAGTTTTTACACCGGATGCTTACTATTTTGGAGTTTTACCTATCATTAGTCAAACCGCTTCTACTTTTGGAATTGATCCCATTGAAGTTGGCCGGGCAGCTATACTGGGGCAAATGACAACCGGCTTCCCATTAAGTCCATTAACAGCCTCTACGTTTATTCTTATAGGAATGACAGGCGTTGATTTAGGGGATCATCAGCGTTTTATTTTTAAATGGGCATTTGGAACAACAATTATCATGACTATCGTAGCCCTGCTTACAGGAGCTATTACTATTATTTGAGGTGATTATGTTGATTAGAATCGGTTCAGGTGCAGGATTTTCAGGTGATCGCTTGGAACCCGCACTACTCCTTGCAGAAAAAGGGAAATTGGATTATCTAGTGTTGGAATGTTTGGCTGAACGGACAATCGCGCTGGCGCACAAGCGAAAAAAAGAGAATTCTTCATTAGGCTATGATCCGCTGCTTGAAAAGCGTATGGAGCTTTTACTTCCAACACTCATTCAAAAGGGTGTGCGGTTAATTACAAATATGGGAGCAGCCAACCCGGTCAGTGGTGCTGAAAAAGTAATTGAAATTGCCCAACGACTAGGTCTTTCTATCAAAGTGGCGGCTGTGACAGGGGATGATGTATCGTCATTCCTGGATATAGATGCACAGTCTATGGAAACAAATAAGCCTCTACATTCATATGGCCCAATTTTATCGGCAAATGCCTATCTTGGTGTGGAAGCTATTTTACCTGCGTTAGAAAAAGAAGCAGACATTATTCTGACAGGGAGAGTGGCGGATCCATCCTTATTTTTAGCGCCAATGGTTCACCACTTCGGCTGGTCGGTTGACGAGACAGATTTGATTGCAAAAGGAACCATTATTGGCCACCTTTTGGAATGCGGTGGTCAAATTGCTGGTGGCTATTACGCAGATCCTGGAAAAAAGGATGTTCCACACTTGGAGAACTTAGGATTTCCGTATGCGGAGGTACGAGCAGACGGTTCTGCCTTGATTACAAAAATTTCAAATACAGGTGGAGTTATCAATCTAATGACGGCGAAAGAACAGCTTTTATATGAAGTCACAAATCCGAACGAATACATTACACCTGATGTAATTGCAGACTTCATGTCAGTAAAGCTTCGAGAGGCAGGTCCGGATAGAATTGAAGTAACAGGAGGGAAAGGAAGGAAACGGCCGGAAACGTTAAAAGTAAGCGTCGGTTACCATGCAGGGTTTATAGGAGAAGGAGAAATTTCATATGCAGGTTCAAATGCATGGGGACGGGCACAACTTGCTGGAGACATTATGAGAACGAGACTTGAGAAGAGTTTTGATGAGTTGCGGATTGATTATATCGGTGTTTCATCCACACACCGGAATACGTTTGGACAATGGAATGAACCATACGAAGTCCGACTAAGGGTCGCAGCTAAAGCACAAAGTCTAAGCGAAGCCGCTAAAATTGGTGAAGAGGTTGAATCACTTTACACAAACGGGCCAGCTGGTGGAGGAGGGGCAAGAAAGTATACACACGAAGTTTTAGGAATTGTTTCTTCTCTACTTCCTCGTGAAGAAATTGAAGTGAATGTTGTAATAAAGGAGAGTGTACTGCATGAAGAGAAAACTATATGAGCTTGCCCACAGTCGCGCCGGTGATAAAGGGAATATTTTAATGCTTTCGCTTATTCCATATCATGAAAAAGACTATTCCCTTTTATGCAAAGAAGTAACAATAAAGAGAGTAAAACAACATTTTAAGGACATTGTTGATGGTGAAATTTTTCGATATGAGGTTCCAAATATCGCTGCACTTCAGTTCGTTTGCCATCAAGCTTTGCTTGGCGGAGTTACAACTTCACTCGGTATGGATACGCATGGGAAAAGTTTGAGTTACGCCTTATTGGAGATGGAAATAGAGGTACAAGAAGCGTTATAGGAGGGGAAAAAAAATAAGAAAATTTATAAATGGTATCAGACGTTATATCATCTGATTGTCCTCTTATTTTTTGATTTTCTGGAACAAGTAAAAAAGGAAACCAAAGATGAAGCGTACACAGAACTTGACAAGAAATTTAAAGAGCTTACGAAACAAATAAATGAACTTTTGTGACGAATAGACTGTAGTTATTTTGTAAATCTTGCCTGAATCTTTAAAATGATGTGAAGTAGAGGTAGTGTAGTTTGAAGACAATCTGCATCAAAGAAAAGGATTTCTTATTCAACACTCAGGTGCGTTAAGTGGTATAAGAAGGAGCTGTTCCAAAAAACTGTTCTTAAGATAAAAATGTTCGTTCATGAGCAAATCTAAAGATATATAAATGTGGTTCTTAGCCATACTAATAAAGATTAAAATTCGTTAGGAGGCAATATAATGGGAAGATCAAACAATCATAAACCATCTAGCAGCAAAAAGGCGTTACCTCAAACTCCCGAAAACTTAAAAATAGAACCGGATCGTGTTGATGAAGAGTTTTCTCGTGAGCTAGGTGAAAGTGGAAAAATAAGAGCTACAAGACCTAAATGAAACAAAAAAAGTAAAAGATACGGATTGATTTTTACACCCCTTTTTAAATGTAAGTAAAACAAAAAAATCGCGCTGTTTTTTTATTTTCTTATAGAATCAAAGGTGTGTTAGTGAAACAATAATCGCAGAACGGAAGTGGTTTGGCGAAAAAACTTTGCAAGCTTACTTAAGAGATCGATTTTATCGTTAATGAAAAAAGGATCTTCAATGTGGAGATCCTTTAATGCTGTTTCTTCAACTAAAGTTAATCTTAGTCGAAGAAACAGTGTCACTTTAATAAATATCAATAGTACACCTATGAGGAGATACGAATAAACGGGTCATCTTAAGACAACTAAGTTGAAACTTCTATATGGTAAACAGAATAAATTATTAGTCTTGTCTATGTTAATAACATAGACATATTTTGATTGTAATTTTTTCTGGATGTATAAGATAAACACCTTACTGAGATGTTTTTTTAGATATTTTCATGTTGAAAATATCTATATATATGTTGATCTTCTTTACCTTGTTCCTTACATACCTTACTTCAAGATCTGGAATATCAAAGCATGCACGACGTAATCAGCCTTTGATTCTAGAGGGCTTGCCATCCTCCAATTTAGCCGAAATAAGCCCAAGTACCACTCCAAGCAACGCACCTGCTCCAACTTCCACAGGCTGATGTCCGAGCAGTTCATTCAGTTCTTTCTCACGCTCCACATACTCAAAGCTCGGAAACTCTCCCGAAAATTTCGCCATATTATCTTCAAGATCATTCACAAGCTTGGCAATTTCCCCTGTATGGCGCCTAATCCCTTGAGCATCATACATCACAATCACGCCAAACACTGTGGCAAGTGCTGTTTCCGTATGCAGCCAGCCTTTATTCGCTGCCACATATGATGCCAGTGCGGCCACGCCGGCGGAGTGCGAACTAGGCATTCCACCTGTTGTGAAAGCCTGCTTCAAGTCCCACTTTCCCGTCAGCTTATAATGCGTAAAAATTTTCAGCCCTTGCGCAATCCCGATTGCTGACAGCGCCGTTAAAATTCCCCGATTCATCTTTTCCATGAGCAACTCCTCCACTCCAGACCAGTCCAACCCAATCCAGGATATTATCTTCCCTCTTTTGATACCCCAATAATAATTTTTATATGCAGCAGTCCCATGATTACCGGCTGTTATTAAAGGTCAAGCTTCATGTATATAATGACCCTTTTTTTCAGTGTCCGTGTTCGACTATTTCATAATAATTATTTATAGGATGGGTACTTTAAGGAAAATATATAACGGAAGGTTATTAACATGGTGTTAAGGTGGCAATGGAATGAACAAGGTCAAGGATATTAATCCTGAAGAGCAAAAAAAAATCATGAAGGTAACCGAGCGAATGTCTTTCACAAAAAACTTCAGATCAGCTACTGCTGAAGAATGGTTTGTTTTCATTCCCGGCTTTAATGATCCAGTTACTGAAGGAGCTGCTGGAAAGGCTATAGTTCACTACAATCTATATGGAAACAAAGATATGTTCATTAACACGACGGTCATTCTGGATGATCCTGTTCTATTTGAGGTGGAAAATTTTCAGCTGGTATATTCTATTTGTGATGAACTTATAAATCGTCTAGTGGGGTACGCTGATACTTTACTGTCCGTACACGCAGGTTCAAATTCTTACAATGCTGAGTACAAACGCTAATGGTCGAGGACAAGGGGGAAAAACAGTGCATCATAATCTGGTTCAGTCAATAATCGAACAATCAGTCATGCTTAAAAGTGAAGCAGATTGGGATAAGCTCGTTCAACAAGTTAAAAATTCAAAATTTGTATTGCTAGGTGAGGCATCGCATGGAACATCCGAGTTTTACACGGCCAGAGTTGAAATAACAAAAAAACTGATTCAAGAAAAAGGGTTCACCTTTGTAGCCGTTGAAGGCGATTGGCCCGCATGCCAGGCAATCAATAGGTATGTTAAAGGCTATGACCAAGTATTTAATTCGGCGAGGGATGTGCTTAAGATTTTTGACCGCTGGCCGACCTGGATGTGGGCAAACGAGGAAATGATCGACCTGATTGAATGGATGAAAGAATACAATGAGTCTGGACAAAATCAAACGAAAGTTGGATTTTATGGGATAGATATTTACAGTCTTTGGGAATCTATGGATGAAGTTATCCATTACTTAAAACAAATTGATTCACCTGACCTCGAGGCTGCAAGACGGGCGTTCACATGTTTTGAACCATTCAATCGGAATAATGAAGAGTACGCAGTTTCCGCAGGCATTTTTTCAGAAGACTGTATAGAGGAAGTAGCTAAATTATTGACAACTATTCAACGGAAAAAAGAAAAATACCCAAATCATGAAGAATTGAATTTGAACCTTCAAGTGAATGCATTAGTAACGTATAATGCAGAAAATTATTACAGGACAATGGTTGTTCATGATGATAAATCATGGAATATCCGAGATATGCATATGGTGGATGCGCTAAATGAAATAATGGATTTTTACGGTTCAAAAGGCAAGGCGATTGTATGGGAACATAATACCCATGTTGGCGATGCCAGCGCTACTGATATGAGAGATTCCGGGATGATTAACGTAGGGCAGGTCATTCGTGAACAAAACCCAGCTGAAGATGTATTTATCACAGGTTTCGGAACCTATACGGGAACTGTCATTGCAGCAGATGAGTGGGGTGTGGATCTTGAAATAAAAACAGTACCCCCTGCATTGAATGGAAGTTGGGAGGAGGCTATGCACCTTTCGGGGGCTTATGATAAGTTGCTCATTTTCACCGATGAAAATCGGCAGCTATTCCAAGATAGGATTGGACATCGGGCGATTGGAGTTGTATACAGACCGGAATATGAACAATATGGAAACTATGTACCTTCTGTAATGTCAGAAAGATATGATGCTTTTATTTACATGGATGAAACTCAGGCACTTCACCCGCTTGTTCATGAAACAGCACCCGTTGTGTAATAAATTTCAAGCCCTTAATAACATTTCAGGTTATTAAGGGCTTGTTCGTGCTTATTCCTATTGACCAATGTTGGAGTGTTAAAAAATAGTCCTCGCCAAAATGAAAAATATCACTGCCCCAATGACTGTGAAAGTCGCAGAACTTTTGCTGCTGAATATAAATCTGATCCTTGCAGGAAGAGTCAAAAGAATGTTTAACTTTTGTAAAACAATACCAAGACCTGTTAGTAAAGCAGGTAGTAGACCCATAAATTCTGGTTTTTTCCTTTTTAAAAAGCGAATTTAAAAGTATCGTGTGGGAAAAATCGACCAAAAGAGCATCAAATGGTGATGATGTTCCAAGGTCTGATTGTATCGGTAAAGAACAACCTAAGATTAATAGTATGATCCCATCAAATACAGGGTAATGTTTGTTTACTCACATTTAATACACTTATTCATTCATTAATTCTTTTATCATTAAAAGATGTGGACCGCCATCTTCCATAAAGACATCGGATGAAGTCTGATAGCCGAGTTTTTTATAAAAACCCTCTGCCTGTGTTTGTCCATGTAATTTAACCTTGGATAGTTCCTTTTCCTTTGCAATCTCTTCTAACGTTTTAATTATTATTTTTCCAAGGCCAAATTTTCGGTAAGGCTCCAAGATGCAAATCCTCTCCAATTTACCTAAACCATCAACAACTCTCAACCTCCCAGTTCCGACTGGTTTTTCATTATAATAAACTAATATGTGTTCAGAAGAAGCATGAAGTGCATCAAATTCATCAAATTCAGTTTCTAATTGGAAACCCTGTTCCTCAACAAATACTTCTTTTCTGATCTGAAAGGCTATTTTTAAATCATTTTCTGTAGTAATTCTTTTTGATTCCAATGTTCTTCATTCCTTTTCTAGATTTATGTAATAAGACAAGTCATAATAAATGTATATCCTTTTTTAGTATAAACGAAATTATTTTTGTTGTAAATACAACAAAAAAGTTAGGGGCACTTTGAATGAAAGAAATACTCCGTGAAATTGGAATGATAGCAAGGGCATTGGACTCTATAAGTAATATTGAATTTAAAGAATTTGACCTTACAAAAGGGCAATATTTGTATCTTGTCCGAATATGTGAAAATCCAGGAATCATTCAGGAAAAGTTAGCAGAAATGATAAAGGTTGACCGAACGACAGCGGCTCGTGCCATTAAAAAGCTTGAAATTCAAGGTTTTATTGAAAAGAAAAATGATGAGGGCAACAAAAAAATTAAAAAGCTATATGCTACTGATAAAGGTGAAAAGGTCTATCCCTTTTTGAAAAAAGAAGGAGAGTATACCGACAAGATTGCATTATCTGGATTTTCTTTGGAGGAAACGGAAACGATGTTGCATCATCTTCAAAGGGTCAGAAAAAATATTGAGGTAGATTGGGAATTTGTGAAAAAGGGTAATAAAAGGGGATATTGATGCAGCTTATAAGTTATCCCTGACTCATGGATGTCTAATTGGTTAGCATCAACGGAAAGGTTGTTGATAGATTTATAAAGAGAGGCTCAATTCCGATTGGTAATTGAGCCTCGTTCTTATTATCCAGCTGCATTTTCAGTAAACTGACTATTGTAAAGATCTGCGTAGAAACCATTCACCCTTAAAAGGTCAGAATGGGTTCCCTTCTCTATCACTTTTCCTTGATCCATAACAAGAATCAAATCTGCATCCTTAATCGTTGAGAGACGATGGGCAATGACAAAGCTCGTTCTTCCTTCCATCAGTCGGTTCATGGCTTTTTGGATAAAGACTTCGGTCCGCGTGTCCACACTAGACGTCGCTTCATCCAATATCATGATTGGTGGATCTGCTAGAACAGCTCGGGCGATTGTCAAAAGCTGCTTTTGGCCTTGTGAGATGTTCGAAGCTTCTTCGTTTAAGACTGTCTCATAACCATCTGGCAGTGTCCGAATGAAATGGTCGGCATGTGCCGTACGAGCAGCTGCGAAAATTTCTTCATCAGTTGCTCCATTTTTGCCATAAGCGATATTTTCTTTAATCGTGCCATTAAAGAGCCAAGTATCTTGAAGAACCATACCAAAGCTCTTTCGAAGATCACTACGGGACATACTCCGTGTATCAAGACCATCGATAGTAATCTTTCCGCCATTGAGTTCGTAAAATCTCATCAAGAGATTTATCATGGTCGTTTTTCCAGCACCAGTCGGTCCGACAATTGCGACCGTCTGTCCAGACAAGACATCGATGTTCATATCTTCAATTAACATTTCTTCCCCATATCCAAAGTCCACATGTTCGAAAGAGACAGCACCGTTTGCCCTTTTTATGTGAGCTGTGGTTTGTTCTTTCATTTCCTCTTCTTCATCAAGTAGTTCAAAAACACGCTCAGCTGCTGCAACCGTTGACTGAATAATGTTTGCGATGTTAGCCGTTTGTGTGATTGGCTGGGTGAATTGCTTTGAATAAGTGATGAATGCTTGAATATCACCAATTGAAATCGAACGTTGCGTTACCAATATTCCTCCGACAACACTGATGAGGACATAGCTCAAATTTCCGATAAAGAACATTAGGGGCATGATGATACCAGATATAAACTGTGCTCTGCTTGCCGCTTTATACAATTCTTCATTAACCGCAGTAAACTGGGCACTCGCCTTTTTTTCATGTCCGAAGGCTTTAACGACTTGATGGCCGGTATACATCTCTTCAATGTGCCCATTTAATTGTCCGAGTTTACGTTGTTGATCGGCAAAGTGCTTTTGGGATTTTTTTAAAATAGGCCGGATTGCAAATATTGATAAAGGTAAGCTGACTATCGAGATTAATGTCAATAACGGGCTAATTGAAAGCATCATGATGATAATCCCCAAAATCGTTACGATTGATGTGATGAACTGCGTTAAGCTTTGCTGAAGAGTGCTCCCGATTGTATCAATATCATTTGTCATTCGGCTAAGTGTTTCTCCGTTTGGACGTCCTTCAAAATATTTGAGTGGAAGTTTCTCGAGTTTTTCGTTAACATCTTCTCGAAGATCATATACCGTATCTTGTGCAACACTTGACATAATGTATTGTTGTACATAGTTGAAAAGGCTGCTTAAGACATACAGTCCAGCAAGGAGTAGGAGGATATGGCCAATTTTATCAAAGTTAATGGCTGCTCCTGGTACTCCTTGGAATTTCCCGTATGCTCCTTCGAATAATTCCGTAATTGCCGTTCCCATGATTTTTGGTCCGACAATCATAAAAATCGTACTCATGATTGCAGCAAAGAACACGGCAATCAATTTGTTGCGCCGAGGTTTTAAATAGGTCAAAAGACGTCTAAGTGTTCCTTTAAAATCTTTTGCTTTTTGACCCATCATCATCATGTTACCGCCACCAGGACCATGCCCAACATGACCGCCTCTTTGAGGTTTTTTTTGATTACTCATGCAATTTCCTCCTCCGTGAGCTGTGATAAGGCGATTTCACGGTATATGTCGTTTGTACTTAGCAACTCTTGGTGTGTTCCCATACCTACAATGTGTCCTTCGTCTAACACAATGATTCGATCAGCGTCAACCACCGTACTGACACGCTGGGCAACGAGTAGTACCGTCGAATTTTTCGTTTCATCTTTCAAGGCTGCGCGAAGGTTGGCATCCGTCTTGAAGTCAAGTGCAGAAAAACTATCATCGAATATATAAATATCGGGTTTCCGAATGAGTGCCCGCGCAATCGAAAGCCGCTGTTTTTGCCCGCCTGATAGGTTTGAACCGCCTTGTTCGATTTCTGCCTGATAGCCGTCTTTCATGTTGCTGATAAAATCTTCCGCTTGCGCGATCCGAGCAGCATGCTCAACTTCTTCTTGTGTGGCTGTTTGTTTTCCAAAGCGAATGTTTTCAGCAATCGTACCTGTAAAGAGGACGGCCTTTTGTGGTACAAAGCTAATTTTTGAACGAACTTCTTCTTGTGATGACTGACGAATATCAACACCATTGACGCGAATCGTTCCACTTGAAATATCATAGAAGCGAGGGATCAAATTGACGAGCGTTGTTTTCCCTGAGCCTGTTCCGCCGATTATTGCGGTGATTTCACCAGGACTTGCAGAAAAACTAATATCCGATAATGCAGGTTCTTCTGCTCCTGGGTAACTGAACGTCACATGATCAAATTCAATTGTACCGTGTTCACGATCTGCCTTTTCTGTCCCCTCATCCAGGAATGAAGGTTTCATGTCAAGGACTTCGTTTATCCTTGTTGCCGACACGGCCGCTCGTGGAATCATAACGAACATCATGGATGCCATAACGAGAGCGAACATAATTTGCATAACATATTGGATAAATGCCATTAAGTCCCCGATCTGCATATCGCCGTTATCAATACGAACTCCACCAAACCAAATGATGCCAACAACCGTCAAGTTCATTACAAGCATCATTACAGGCATCATGAAGGCCATGATTTTATTGACTTTGATCGAGACATCCGTCAATTCTTTATTCGCTTTCTTTAGGCGTTCTTTCTCTTGTGTTTCACGATTGAAGGCTCGAATGACGCGAATGCCAGTTAAATTTTCTCGTAATACAAGGTTCAACCGGTCTAATCGTTTTTGCACTGTTTGAAAGAGCGGTACACCTTTATATAGAATAAGCAAAATCGAGCCAATCAATAAAGGCATTGTGACAACAATGACAAGCGATAATTTTGCATCCATGGATACAGCCATGATCACTCCGCCGATTAACATGATAGGTGCACTGATAACCATACGAAGCATCATGATAACCACTTGCTGGACTTGCGTTATATCATTGGTCGTCCGTGTGATCAATGACGCCGTACCGACTTCATCAAATTCTTGTAACGAAAATTTTTCAACATGATCAAAGACTCTCAGGCGGAGATCGCGTCCCATTCCCATTGCCGCTTTGGACGAATAGTAACTTGCGATTATGGATGCACAAGCGCCAAGTGCGGAAACCAACAGCATCAAACCACCGATTTTCCAAATGTAGGGAGTGTCTCCTCGGACGACGCCTTTGTCAATAATATCAGCCATTAGTGTAGGCAAAAAAAGGTCCGACATGGATTGAATAAAAACCAGACCGATAACTGCTGAAATAATCCACTTATAAACGGATAAATGTTTCAGTATTTTCATCATTTTGAACACTCTCCCTGTTCGGTAGCTTGTGCTTCTAAAAAGTTTGAAATTTGAAGATTCGTTTCTAGCAGCTCTTCAAACTGTTTTTCGGAAAGCATCTCAATGGCCGTTTGAAAGACTTGGTGAATGCTTCCTTCGTGAAAATGAATCGTTTTTAATAAATTTTTCCCCTGATCGGTGATTGACAACTGAATCTCACGCCGGTTGCCCTCCACATGCTCACGATGGAGCATGCCTGACCGTACGAGACCATCGACCGCTTGGCTCAAGGTGCTTTTTGGAAGAAATGTTTTCTCCCCGACATTTTTTTGAGTGGTCTCTTTGTAAAGGGTAATGGTCATCAAAATGGAATATTGAGGAACTGTTAATCCATTTTCTGCGGCTGTCTTTTGAACGAACCGCATAATATTTTTCTGCACGTTCCAAAATGAACGCAATAGTTGTACGGAACGCATTTGTTTTTCATTCTCCACTCAACATCACCATTCTTTCTGTTTTGAACTGTTCCATTTTGAACATTTAATTTTATGAATCATTTTAATTTACAACTATTTTTCCGCTCAGTCAACAAAAAAGACGATCAAATAATTTCGGTGTTTACCTAGACTTTGGTCGTACATTAAACCCCAGTAAAAATCTGAGTGGTCTTGGCGATTCATCAGTGTTTTCGCGTGAAAACACCCGCTTATTCATGTACTTGATTCAAAAGACATCAAAATGTCCTTTTAACAGAGTGAAATTAGTTGGAAATTTGAGATAAAAAGTGGTAGGATAATATTGCATTGAGTTAGTACCAGGTAATAATACTAGATGATAACGCATTTGAGGGTATTATATGGCAAGCATGCATACATAAATGAGATTTTTCTTCCTTAGATAAATAACCGGATTTAAGTTTGTATTAAAAGAAAAATGTTTTGATTTTTAGGAGGGATGATGATATATGGTTGAAAACCGTCATCTACAGGCAGGTCTAAGTGATGAGCAGGTGCTTGAGATGTATAGGATAATGTTATTGGCAAGACGAATAGATGAAAGGATGTGGCTGTTGAACAGATCTGGAAAAATTCCTTTTGTCGTTTCTTGTCAAGGGCAGGAAGCAGCTCAAGTGGGAGCTGCATTTGCATTGAACCGTGAAAAGGATTATGTCCTTCCTTATTACCGGGATCTCGGTGTGGTTCTTGCGTTTGGGATGACCGCAAGGGATTTAATGTTATCCAGTTTTGCAAAAGCAGAAGATCCAAATTCGGGCGGGCGTCAAATGCCTGGGCATTTTGGGCAAAAAAAGAATCGCATCGTGACGGGATCTTCGCCAGTTACCACCCAAGTGCCACATGCAGTGGGGATTGCTCTCGCTGGAAAAATGGAAGGAAAAGATATTGTTTCATTCGTTACATTCGGAGAGGGTTCATCTAACCAAGGCGATTTCCATGAAGGAGCGAATTTCGCAGGTGTACATAAACTTCCGGTTATCTTGATGTGCGAGAATAATCAGTATGCCATTTCCGTACCGATTGAAAAGCAATTGGCTTGCGGGAAAGTGTCAGACCGGGCCATCGGTTATGGCATGCCAGGGGTGACAGTCGATGGAAATGACCCGATCGAAGTATACCGGGTGGTGAAAGAAGCGGCCGAGAGAGGCAGGCGTGGTGAAGGACCAAGCTTAATCGAAACGGTATCATACAGGCTAACGCCACACTCAAGCGATGATGATGATAGTCAATACAGGTCGCCTGATGAAGTGTCGGAGGCCAAAAAAATAGATTCGATCATCACTTTCGGTGCCTATTTAAAAGAAGCTGGAATCATGGATGATCAAATAGAGAAACAAATGAACGAGGAAATAATGGAAGTTGTGAACGAAGCGACGGATTATGCGGAAAATGCTCCATTTGCAAATGAAGACACGCTCTCAAATTACGTTTACGCAGGTAAGTAAGGAGGAAAGAAGATGGCAGTGATATCTTATATAGATGCCGTGATAATGGCGATGCGGGAAGAAATGGAACGTGATTCCCGTGTATTTGTATTAGGTGAGGACGTAGGGGTAAAAGGCGGTGTGTTTAAAGCGACATCAGGGTTATATGAACAATTCGGGGAACAGCGTGTCATTGATACCCCGCTTGCTGAATCCGCAATCGCAGGAGTCGGCATCGGCGCGGCCATGTATGGGATGAGGCCGATTGCGGAAATGCAATTCGCTGATTTTATCATGCCCGCAATCAACCAAATCATTTCGGAAGCTGCAAAAATCCGTTATCGCTCCAATAATGACTGGCATTGCCCTATCGTCATCAGAGCTCCATACGGCGGGGGTGTACATGGGGCGTTATACCATTCACAATCCGTTGAAGCCATTTTTGCCAATCAACCGGGACTTAAAATTGTCATGCCCTCTACACCCTACGACGTGAAAGGTTTATTGAAAGCAGCCATTCGCGATGAAGATCCGGTCCTTTTCTTTGAACATAAACGTGCCTATCGCCTTATTAAAGAAGAAGTGCCGAATGATGATTATGTTTTACCGATTGGTAAAGCGGATGTAAAACGTGAGGGCGATGACGTTACAGTGATTACTTACGGCCTTTGTGTACATTTTGCGCTCCAGGCAGCTGAAAGGCTGGCCAGTGATGGCATATCCGTTCATATACTTGATTTACGAACCGTTTATCCATTAGATCAAGAAGCCATTATGGAAGCTGCATCTAAAACAGGAAAAGTCCTATTGGTTACTGAAGATAATAAGGAAGGAAGCATCATCAGTGAAGTATCGGCGATCATTGCAGAAAACTGCCTCTTCGATCTCGATGCCCCAATCATGAGACTTGCAGGCCCGGATGTCCCAGCGATGCCATATTCACCATCATTGGAGAAATCCTTCATGGTGAATCCTGAAAAAGTGGAAAAGGCACTGAGGGACCTTGTTGCCTATTGAACGAATCTTAAAATAGAACAAACAAAGCATCCCCCATCTGGAGGGATGCTTTGTTTGTTCCTGTAATGGATCATGCAGATGAAAAAACAATTAAGTAAATCGCCAAGGATGTCCGTGAACTTGGCCAAAAAGTAGCGCATGAATAAAAAATCATTGAAACGCCATTTGAAATGCGTGGTATTATATGGTAAAAGGATTTTAGTTAAAGGAGCTTAAGATGAATACTGGACAATTATCCAATAATAAACTATTAGATATGGTGTTTGAGAGTACATATTATGGAATTGTAATTGTCGATAGTAATGGGAAAATTCAATACATTAGCAATAAATATTGTGAATTTTTAAATGTTGAACGCGACTCAGTGATTGGTGAGCATGTGACGAATATAATTGAAAATACAAGGCTACACCTTGTAGTGCAAATAGGTAAATCCGAAATTGCTGATATACATTTTCTTCGTGGTGATTTTGTTATCGCAAATCGCATTCCTATCATTGAAAATAATGAAATAATTGGTGCAATCGGGACAATCATGTTTCGTGATCTTGATGATTGGAATAAAATGAATAGTCACATTAAGGAGATCCTGACAAAACATAATTTTTACAAAAATGAAATAGGTGTTACAAATGGAGTGAAATATTCCTTACATAACTTAATTGGAAATTCTCAAGAAATACAACAGTTAAAAGAACGTGTGAAAAGGTTGGCTAGAGGTGATATCTCTGTTCTAATTAGAGGAGAAAGCGGTACAGGCAAGGAAATAATAGCACATAGCATTCATCAGCTAAGTGGAAGAAGCGACAAACCGCTTGTGAAAATAAATTGTAGTTCAATTCCGGAACACTTGTTAGAATCTGAACTTTTCGGTTATGAAGAAGGTGCTTTTACAGGGGCAAAAAAGGGAGGTAAAATAGGAAAGTTTCAATTTGCTGATGGTGGAACTGTTTTCCTTGACGAAATTGGTGATATGCCTCAGCAAATGCAAGTCAAGTTATTAAGGGTCCTTCAGGAGAAAGAGTTTGAGCCTGTAGGTTCGCTTTACCCAAAAAAACTAAATGTTCGAGTGATTGCTGCAACAAATCGCCCTTTAGAAAAATTGGTTGGAGAAAAGCTATTTCGTGAAGACTTATTTTATAGAATTAACGCTGTCCAATTATTTATTCCTCCTTTAAGAGATAGAATGGAAGATATCCCTTTACTTGTAGATTATTTTTTTAAAAAAATCACAGCTCGAATAGGAAAACGAGTAACCTCCATTCACCCAGAGGTGATTTCATTAATAGAGCAATATAACTGGCCAGGGAATATCAGAGAACTAGAGAATGTAATTGATGCAGGTGTTCACCTATCAAATGAAGAGGTAATGGGAAAGGATGCTTTACCTGAGTATCTTAAACTTCATAATGTGAATATGAAAGAATTAAGTTTAAAGGATTGTGTAGAGGAAACAGAAAAGAAGGAAATCGAAAAAGCGTTAAGGAGGTTTAAGTTTGATAAAAAAAGGGTTGCGGAAGCTCTTGGGATAGGGAATTCTACCCTTTACGATAAAATTAGAAAATATAAGATTTCTGACCAATAAAAATAAATCCGGGATTTCAGAATTCATTCCGAAATCCCGGATTTATTTTTTAATTTCCGTATTAATGTGGATATAGTTCACATTACAGGAGAAACAAGGCTATAAATTATGAAAAACAATGAATGAAAAATCAGCTGATCTTAATTCAGTTGATTTTTTTCTTGGTTATTTTCCGAAAAAACAGAAAATAGGCCATCGACTTTTCCTCGATTATTAAGGACAGTAAGTCTGTAAGGGTTTTTTCCGTTTTGGAATGAATCTTGCATTCAAATTAGAAGAAAGGAGGAAAGAAAACGATAAAGGCGAGTGGTCAATTTAAAGGAAGAGGGAATGTTTAGAAGTTTGAGAATTGATTTGAACATTAATGAATTTAGCGGCCTTGTAGCCTGAATTTTGTCTGTATTTTTTAAATTGTAAAGGAGGAATTTCATTGGATGTCGGTTTTTTCACAAGAAAAATGGCGAATGATTTAAATAATATAAATCCTAGCAAAATAGCAATACAAGAAGAAGCAGGAAAGTCGATGACGTACATGGATCTCCACCTTATATCAAATGCGTATGCAAACAGGCTTTACGAAATTGGAGTGCGAAAAGGCGATCGTGTCGGTATTTTACTTTACAACTGTCTTGAATATTTTAGTCTATATTTTGCCATTGCGAAAATCGGTGCAATTGCAGTTCGACTTAATTTTAGGCTTTCAAGTGCAGAGCTTGAGTATGCATTAAATGATTCACAGACAAAAATATTGTGCTTCCATTCTAACTTAGCCAATCAGCTGGAATCAGTTTGTAATCATGTTTCTGTTGAGCGTTATTTTTGTCTTCCTCATAGAAATGGCCCAACCCCAGGATGGTCTGAGTCATGGAGTGTATTAGAAAGTGGTTCGGTAGATGAGGTCAAAGTCGATAACATTAAATTAAACGATCCAGTCATGCTTATGTACACATCAGGAACAACGGGAAGACCTAAAGGTGCGATTTGGACACATGATACAACTTTCTGGTTTTCCACGATACAAGCACTGAAATGGAAATTTACAGGGCAAGAAGTTGCGATGACGACAGGACCACTATACCATGTTGGGGCGATGGAAGATATCGCACTTCCCATTCTACTGATGGGTGGAAGGGTAATAATTACAAAAAGCCAAGAATTCGAGATTGGAAGAATTCTTTCCGTTATTGAAGAGGAAAATGTGACCGATTCTTTTTTATTCCCTTTCATGATTTATGAAATGCTAAATTTTCCTGAAATTGAAAAGTATCAGCTGAAATCTTTAAAAACCATTTATACAGGTGGTGACCCGCTAATGCCATGGGCACTGGAACAATTAAAAAAGAGGTTTCCTCAAATTGGAGTTGTTCAAGTTTACGGGTTAACTGAAGGACAGCCAATTGCGGCTTCGCTTGAACCAAAAGATGCTTTTACAAAAGGCCATACCGTTGGGAAGCCGATGCCACTTACAGAAATAAATATTATCGATGAGGATGGAACGCCTTTGCCAGTTGGTGAAATTGGTGAAATCGCTATTAAAAGTCCAGCGGTTTCTGAGGGGTATTGGAGGAAACCAGATGCCACAATGGAAACATTCGTGAATGGGTGGTGTAAAACAGGAGACCTGGGAAAGTTCGATCATGATGGGTATCTATCAATTGCAGGCAGAAAAAAAGATATGATTCGGAGCGGTGGTGAAAACATTTACTCAGCGGAAATTGAAGATGTCTTATACCGCCATGAGGAAGTGAAGGAAGTTTCTATAATTGGTATTCCTGATCCCAAATATATTGAGGCTGTATGTGCTGTTATTGTTAAAAAAGAAGGAGCCAAACTTACGGAGGAAGATGTTGTTAATTACTGTAAGGAACATCTTGCTAGCTACAAAAAACCTAGAAAGGTCACATTTGTTGATGAAATACCACGTACCCCATCCGGGAAGGTCCAAAAGTTTATTCTTCGTAAACAATTTAGTGGTATGGATAAATAAGGGGTTTATGGAAGGCTGAAAAAGGCTTTGTGAATACATTATTTCACTTTGTTTTAAAAATCACATAACCACAAAGGATTCTAGCATAGATATCTGGGTTCACCCACCGATTCCCGTTTTTCAATAATGCCAGAGTATTTGGAACCCACAAGTACACTTTAGGTTTAGGAGGAAAGCCGATGAAGAAGAAGGATCAAGTTGTTTCTTGGTCAAAACAGAGTAATATCGCAACGATTATTATTGATAATCCACCAGTTAATGTATTAAGCGCAGATGTTATAGAACAATTGAATCTTGTGGTGGATGAAATTGAAAGCGATTACAATGTTAAGGTCATTATACTTACCGGTGAAGGAGAAAGAGCTTTTGTTGCTGGAGGAGATATTAAAGAATTTCCAGCATGGATTGGAAAAGGAGTGGAAGAAGGAAAGGGGAAATCACTTTGGCTTCAGGAACCACTTAATAAAATTGAACGGTTATCAAGACCAACTATTGCTGCAATCAACGGATTGGCACTAGGTGGAGGATGTGAACTTGCTTTAAGTTGTGATATTCGAATTGCGGAGGAACATACTAGGATTGGGCTCCCTGAAGTTAAATTGGGATTGTTTCCAGGTGCAGGGGGAACTCAAAGACTTCCTAGACTGATAGGTAAAGCCAAAGCAAAAGAAATGATCTTTACTGGAGAGCCACTGAATGCAGAAGATGCCAAACAAATAGGGCTTGTTAATCATGTTGTGCCAAAGGGTGAATCTTTAGGAAAAGCAATGGAAATTGCAAAATGTATTTGCAATTATACTTTACAATCTTTAACTTTTGCAAAGCATTCTATTGATTTTGGTTATGAACAAACACTTGAAGATGGACTCGTGATTGAAGCTGAAAATTTTGGTCATGTTTTTCAGACTAGGGACGTAAAGGAAGGAGTTGAAGCCTTTATCAATAAGAGAGAGCCAAACTTCATTGATCAGTAAACCCTCATGACCAAACCAGTGGCAAGTCCGATTTTTGAAAAAGATCCTGATGCCAGGGTTGGAAAAATGGCAGATTCTAAAGTAACTCATCTTTGTTAATATACAAAATCGTTTAAGGATTCACTCGGGAAATTAATTAGGGTTCTTACTAAATGTGCACTGGAAAACTGTCCTATCATGCCCAATAAGTCTTGGGGGCAAAGCATTCAAACCAGCAACAAATGATAACATATATATTTGGAGAAAAAGGGGGAAGTCGAATTGGATGTAATGATCATTATTATTTCACTAGGATTACTTATGTTTCTAGCATATCGAGGATTTTCTGTTATACTTTTTGCACCATTGTGCGCTTTGTTTGCTGTATTTTTAACGGATCCTGGACATGTTTTACCTTTCTTCTCTAATATATTCATGGTTAAGTTGGTTGAATTTGTTAAATTATATTTCCCGGTTTTTCTTCTGGGTGCTATTTTTGGGAAACTGGTTGAAATAAGCGGTGTTGCAAAGAGCATAGCAAAAATAATTGTCCGATTTATCGGGGCTAAACAAGCCATTCTAGCCATTGTGATAATGGGCGCAATCCTGACATATAGCGGCGTTAGTTTGTTTGTTGCAGTGTTTGCCATCTATCCATTTGCTGCTCAGCTGTTTCGCGAGGCCAATATTCCAAAGCGATTAATTCCTGCGACAATCGCAGTTAGTGCATTTACCTTTTCCATGGATTCACTTCCAGGATCTCCACAAATTCAGAATGTCATTCCAACTGGTTTCTTTAAAACTGACATTTATGCTGCACCGACATTGGGGATTATTGGGGCAATATTTATCATTTCCTTAAGCCTATTATACTTAAATCATTGTCGGCATAAGGCAGCTAGAAATGGTGAAGGGTATTTTGGAATTGGCGATAAAGCTATTGATAAGGAAGCTGCCGAAGCAGAATTGGCAGCCAGTTCTGCTATATCAGTGGAAACGACTAATAAGTTGGGAATGGATTCTGAAAAAGCTATAAGTAGAAAAGACTGGCTTGCTTTTATTCCGTTAGTGTTAGTCGGAGTGATGAATAAGTTTTTTACTGAGTCTTTTCCTCTTTGGTATGCCAAAGGATTCGATTTTGCCACGATTGGATTAAAAGATTATGGTATTGTCGATATGTCTAAAGTTATTGGTGTCTGGTCTGTGGAGATGGCTCTTATTCTCGGGATAATAGCAATCGTCTTATTAAATTTTAAAGCTGTCAAATTAAATTTCAATTCGAGTATTAATATTGGCATTAGTGGGGCATTGCTAGCAACCATGAATACGGCAACCGAATATGGCTTTGGGGGTGTGATTGCAGCTTTACCCGGCTTTTCTGTGGTACAAGATTATCTCACTGGAATGTTTTCGAACCCTTTAATTAATGGGGCGATCATGACAAATGTTTTGTGTGGCATTACTGGGTCAGGATCTGGTGGGATGAGCATTACGTTGAGCTTAATGGCGGATACGTATATACAAACTGCTGCTCATTTTGACATTCCGTTGGAAGTTTTACATCGTGTCATTTCTATGTCAGCAGGTGGATTTGATACTTTGCCACATAACGGAGCTATAATAACTCTTTTAGCTGTTACGGGACTCACACATCGCCAGGCATATAAAGACATTTTTGTTATTACCATCATAAAGACACTTGCTGTATTCTTTGTAATCGGTATATTCAGCTTGTTTGCCATCGTTTAACCATTTCCCGTTGAACATAGGAAAATACATTTCTATTTCTAGCTTTACCCGCTTTTTATATGGAATAATACGTCTCCTAAATGAAAAAAGTTTTTATTCGTGTTGATTTTAAGAAATATCACTAAATTATATAGTCTTCAGTATTTAATATCTGAATATTCAGACTTGTAATTCGATCACAAATAAAGGAGATGAAATAATGTTTAATAAATATTTCCATCAATATGAAATCGGAGAAACATGGATGTCGAAAGGACGTACTATAACCGAGGCTGATTTAGTAATGTTTTCTGCATTTAGCGGTGACTGGTTTCCCCTTCATACTGATAAGGAGTATGCAGCAAATACACAATTTAAGCAACGGATAGCCCACGGAATGCTTATACTTTCGGTTGCAACCGGCTTATTTCATTTTGAACCGGGAATCGTTGTTGCATTTTACGGCTTGGAGAAAGTTCGATTTATAAACCCAACCTTTATTGGGGACACGATACATGTAGAATTAAAGGTGATTGACCTTTTTGAAAAGGGCTATCAAGGTGTTGTAACAGTCATCCAGGAAATAAAAAAACAAAACGGAGAAACTGTAGCCATAGCCAACATGAAAATAATGGTCAATTCTGATGCCAATGTAAAAATATAATAGTCAATTAAGGTAAAACAAGCTTTGACTATTATCACTATCATTAGTCTAGTCAATCGAATTAGCTTATGGATAGAGAGGAATTCGGTGTGAAAGTATTACCCCAAAAGAAATAATACGTCCTTTCTCATTTTTCAGATTAAGGCAAGCCTATAGACTGGCTTGCCTTCTTTAATGCTCTCCAGCTTTTTTAGTTTTTTTAGACATGAAATAAACATAAAACGTAACCGAGCTAAAATAATAGGAGAAATCGCACTTAAGATTCCTCTTTTCATTGACCTGCAACCGCTAGGAGACCAACAGACTGGTAGCCTTATAAAGGCAGGATAAAAATGCCACAGATTTGGAAGCCAATGAATGATTAGTTCAGCCATGCTTTTTACAATTGCAAAAGATTGTACATGCCGCTGCCTTGGCGGAAAATAATTTTCAGTACTTAAATAGCAAGATTTTATATGAAGTCCATAACAATGTTTGTCATAATAAGAAAGTAGGAAGGGGGAATATCATGCTTCGATTATACGGGGCTTTAATCGGCCTTAGTTTGATATGGGGTTTATCGTTTGTTTTCATGAAATGGCTGCTCCCGCCAGCGGGCATTTGGGGGATAGTGTTTCTCCGCTGTTTGGCGGGTGCTGTTGTTCTGATTCCCATTTTATGGTGGAAGCGCAGTGAAATCAACTGGAAATTACCATGGACAGCGCTGGTCGTTGTCGGAACCTTCAATTGCGGATTAGCATGGGGTTTAATAGCTTTAAGTGAAACAGAGATTAACAGCAGCACGGCATCGATTCTTAATGCAACCACCCCGATCTGGACGGGGATCATTGGATTTATCATTTTTTCTTATGTTTTAACCGCCCGACAATGGATGGGCATTCTTATCGGTTTTTTCGGAATTTTAGTATTGATGGATTTTCAAGTCGGTCAGCTTTTCGGCAAGGAATTCATTGGAATTGGTACAATGCTGATAGCGTCCATCTGTTATGGGTTTGCCGGCCAATATACGAAAAGATTTCTTTCCAGTACAAGCATATTGGTCATTACTACATTTACGCTGCTCACGGGTGCCATTATCGGTTTGATCGGGATGCTTATAACAGGGCCGATTAATCCAGTGATGTTGATGGACCCGCTAACGATTTTCTCCATAATCGGTCTTGGGTGCTTTGGCTCTGGGATCGGCCAGCTGATCTATTTCTACATCAATAAAAATGGCAGCCCAGAGCTAGCCGCAACGGTTACATACCTTATTCCTGCAAGCGCTATGGTTTGGGGCTATGTCCTGCTTGGAGAAGCGATTAATCCTCATGTAATTATTGGACTGCTGATCATTTTCGCAGGGGTTTATCTTTCTTCTAAGAAGTCAAAAGAAAACGATGGTGCTGACTCTTCATCCGGAAAACAAGGGGAATTGCATCATGTAAAATAAGGAACCAAACCGAAATAGCCCTCCAAGGTTTTCTCTTTACCTGGGGGCTTTCGTATTGAAATACTGAATCAATTTAGCAAGAAAAGTGATTGATCGTCATTGCTGCGACTTATACCTATAGATAGTAACTCATATTCGGAATGGCATTTGCTTTAGAAAGGATATTCTGTTTCCATAATTCTTTCAAAAGATATTAGGACTAAATGAAAATTGACAGAGGTTATTTCGACTTTGAGATATATTAATTTGAGATAAGTTGTTGACAGTGAATTTTATTCATGATAAATTATCTTTAAGTAAAGATATATTAATTCAAGATAATAAAAATTATGTAAAATCTTTTCCAACCCCTTTAATGAATAGCCACTCTTCTTGAAGGAAAAATATAGCGGATTAATTCAAATGTTGAACATCCAAAAATTGATCGTTTTAATGGGAGGAATAATTTATGAATGGATTAAAAGGTATTCACCATGTCACGGCCATAACTAGTAGTGCAGAAAAGAACTATGAATTTTTCACAAATATATTAGGCATGCGTTTAGTCAAGAAAACAGTTAACCAAGATGATATCCAAACCTATCACCTGTTTTTTGCCGACGATGTTGGCGGTCCAGGGACTGACATGACATTCTTTGATTTTCCTGGTATTCCTAAAGGAGTGCATGGGACAAATGAGATTTCAAGAACATCCTTCCGTGTACCGAATGATGCGGCATTGGAGTATTGGGTTAAGCGGTTCGACCGTTTAGAAGTAAGTAATAAAGGAATTCAGGAACAGTTTGGTAAAAAGATCATTTCATTTGTGGATTTTGATGATCAGCAATATCAATTGATTTCCGATGAAAACAATAAAGGGGTTGCAGCGGGGATTCCTTGGCAAAAAGGACCGATTCCCCTCGAATATGCCATTACAGGATTAGGACCAATTTTCATTCGGATCGCCAACTTCGATTATTTTAAAGAAATGATGGAAAAGGTACTATTATTCAATGAAATAGACAAGGAAGGATCATATCACCTATTTGAAGTAGGTGAAGGTGGGAATGGTGCACAAGTGATTGTTGAGCATAATTCAATCCTTCCCCAGGCACGGCAGGGTTTTGGGACTGTTCACCATACAGCCTTCCGTGTTGAAGACCGTTCCGTTCTGGAAGAATGGATCAAACGAATGGAAAGCTTCCAATTTCATACGTCCGGTTATGTTGATCGTCACTTTTTTGAGTCGCTTTATGTACGGGTGGCGCCGCAAATATTATTCGAATTTGCCACGGATGGTCCTGGATTTATGGGGGATGAAACGTATGAAACGCTCGGGGAAAAGTTATCTTTACCACCGTTCTTGGAACCGAAAAGGGATCAAATCGAAAAGTTGGTCCGTCCCATTGATACAGTAAGAAGCACAAAGGAATTCATTAAAGAATAACCATTAGCGAATGATATATTGGTTTATGCCCATACTAAAACTGGTAGAAATAAAAAATGGAATAATCATTGGAAATAGAAAACATGCTCTGGAGGAATGAATCATGACAAAAGATTTTTACACGGCTATTAAAGAGAGACGATCATATTATGGAATCAATAAAGAGATCCAAGTTTCGGATGAGAAAATTAAAGAAATTGTTGAATTTGCGGTAAAACACACGCCATCGGCTTTTAATTCCCAATCTTCCCGTCTTGTTGTTTTGACTGGCTCGGCCCATGATAAATTATGGGATATTACGACGCAAGCTTTAAGGAAAGCGGTTGGTGAGGGGGATTTCTCTGGCACTCAACAAAAAATGGATTCCTTTAAAGCGGGATATGGGTCAATATTATTCTTTGAAGATGAATCTGTTGTGAAATCACTTCAAGAACAATTTGCAACGTATGCGGATAACTTCCCAATCTGGTCACAACAAACATCAGGCATGCATCAATTAGTTGTTTGGACAGCACTTGAAGCAGAAGGATTGGGAGCAACTTTACAGCATTATAATCCACTAATTGATGATGATGTGAAAAAAGAATGGGATGTTCCGAGTAATTGGAAACTGATTGCGCAAATGCCATTTGGAAATCCAGCAGCTCAACCAGGTGATAAAGAATTCAAACCACTTGAGGATCGTATAAAATTTTATAAATGAGTGAGATGCTAAATATTTCTACAGAGAGCCAACCCTGATTGGCTCTTTTTTTCGTTGTTCCGCGATCTCTTGACAATGACTATGTCATATTATATATTTATGTCAGTAGATACTGACATGAGATTGATGATAGAGGGTATTTAAATGAATGGTAATAGAAAACAAGACACTTCTGATAAAATTATGATTGCTGCTATAGACCTTATGGCAGAAAGAGGATACAATGGCGTGTCCACCCAAGAAATAGCTGATGCGGCGGGTTTAAGCGAAAAGACGCTATTTCGCCATTTCGGCAGCAAACAAAACCTTCTTGAAGCCGCGTTTGACCGATTTCATTATGCTGAAGAGATGAGAAGCATTTTTGAGGGGAAACTCGTTTTTGATTTGTCCCAGGACTTGTTTCTGATTAGTCGAAAGTATCATGAAATTATGAACCATAACCGAAAACTGATCCAAATTGGAATGAAAGAGCAAGCTAATTTGCCAGGTTTACACGAAAAAATGCAAAAGCATCCTCAACAATTATTGATGATCTTATCCAATTATTTAAGGGGTATGTCGGAAAAAGGAAAAGTCATTCGGTCCAATCCTGAATTGCAAGCCTTATCATTTATGATGATGCATTTTGGTGCATATATGAACGAGATAGAATCCAATGCAGACTTTCCAAGCATATCACTGGATGATTTTATCAAAGAGAGTGTCACCATATTCACTAGGGCTTTAACCCCTTAGTATTTTCATAAGATATACTTATATTAAAATCATTTTCCGAGTGCTTTTCCGCAAAAGTAGGAGATTTTACATAGGTGGGTCTAACTTTATAAAAAACAAAGCAACAGGCAATCTTTTAGTTAAGAGAGTCTGTTGCTTTGCTGTTTCCTATCTTTGCAAAAGAAGGGTGGCGTGTTTTCATTCATTCCTCCAACGTCTGTGGTGTGATGTTTTCCATCTTCATTAAAATAAATCCACTCCAGGCAAACATTAAGGATGCAATGTAAAAGATGCTGCCGATCGTTAAAAAGTCGACTAAATATCCGGTTGCAATCACCGCAGCTGCAGCACCGATGGATGTCCAAACATGGTAGTTTCCAATTTCCACACCCGCTGTTTTCTTCGTAACATATCTTGCAAGCACCGTTTTTTCTGTGTTTTTTTGTACTGCCCCAAGTACCCCCATAATGATTTGCAGGAGATAGACATGCCAAATTTCATATGCGAGAGGAAAGGCAAGAAGGATTAGTGCCATCCCCCATGAATAGATAAGGAGAAATGCTTTGTCACCGGCTTTGTCAGTGAATTTTCCGATTACAGGATAGCTAAGTGCTGCAGTCAGTGAGAATATTCCATATGCCCACCCGAATTGTGAATAACTGGTGCCTACATTTTTGATTAGCAAAATATAAAAAGGGAAAATCATGCTTGCAGCCATTCCAACAGTGCCTTGGTAAAAAACGAAACGTTTATAATTCATGGATGATACTCCTCATAGAAAAGATTCATGAAGCGATTATCAGGATCATATTTCTTTTTTAATTGAAAGAATTCCTCAGTATGCGGATACGCTTCAAATAATTGTGTCTTGGTTGGATACCCATAATAGGGCAAATAGTAGCTGCCGTTATGGTCAAGCGTCACATCTATCATTTTTCGGATGACCCTTTCCGTATTTGCCTTACTTTCGTTATCCATCCCTTGATTGATGAGCATTACAAGAGCGAACATATCATCCTTGGCATAGGACATGAGTGATTCATCGTTATGCTCCACATAACGAATTGTAATATTTAATAAGTTAAAATCTTTTTCATCAGATAAGGTGTTTCTTAAATCATCGATATAATCAGCAAATTGATCAATCGGAACGAAGTATTCTTGCAGCACTTCAGTTTTGGTGGGGTTGCTGTAATCCATAAAGGCTGAGTCCGACCGCATCACATTATTCCTCGAAACCAAGTTACCATCAATATTGGCCGTGTAGGTTTTTTGAGTTTCCCAAAACCTTACTTTACCCCAGTCATTATAACGTGAGAGACCTAGAAAGAATTTAGGCACGGCAATGATTGTTTCCCGTTTGAGAGTATTGTAGTTAGATAGCTGTGTTTGGTCATTTGCTCTATAATAATCCGTTACATACATTTCATCCAAATAGGAGCCAGGAGCCACAGATATTCTTGCAAGATGCATTTTAACATCATCGTTTTGAAGAATTTCTCTTTTAAAGTACGAAGTATATTCATCATAATGGAGTGACTTAGTTTTAATTTTATAAAGTTCGTCATCGGTAAGGTGGAGTGTTACATCTAGTATTACTCCAAACAAACCATACCCGCCAATAACCAAATGGAAGAGCTCCGAATTTTCTTGGCGGCTCACTGTAAGGATTTGGCCTTTTGCGTTAAGCAACCTAAAAGATTCCACGGTTTCTATCAAGGCATGATGACGGATATCGCGTCCATGGACATTAACGCTCAAAGAACCCCCGATGGTAAAAATGTTTTGAGATTGACTGACCTTCAGTGCAAGTCCATATGGGTTGATATATTCCTGGAGAGCAGCCCAGGTTGCTCCGCTTTGGACCGTGATTCGTTTTTCTTTTACATCCAAATCAAGTATTTTATCATAGTGCTTCATATCGAGCAGGATCCCATTTGGATATAATGTTTGACCTCCTTGGCTATGTTGCATTCCGGCAATGGAAATGGGATCATCGTTTTTTTCGGCATCCAAAACGACCATTTTGATTGCTTTTTCACTATCTTCTGCCTTTATCGCTTTCATTTTGACTGGCATCAGACGGCTGATATCTTCTGCAATAGGGTGGTGAAGCTTGAAATTAAAAGCCTGCAGTGATAATCCAAATAATAGTGCATATAGGATGATAAAGAAAAATTGTTTCATGATATATGGCTTTCGACTCCTCGTTTAATATGTCTGACACTCAATTGAAATAATGCAAATGTATGAACTTATAGATTAATGGAGTTACCCTGACCATACAGTGTGTTTGAAAATGAATCTTTTTGATTTATGTATTAGTTCTTAGTTTTTCAGCCCATCAATGATTGTTTTGGTTAGCGGTATGGATAGCGATTCCAAGCTTGTTCTGAGTTATTTAATCCCCAATGATAGATGGTCCCCATCATACTAAGGGTGATAAGTTGTGAAATGTCTTTTCTTCCAAAGCTATTTCTTTCTGGTTCAATCATAATAACCTCCACATGATAATTGACAGAATATTCCTGCGTGGTTTAATATCAGACTACAGTCTAGTTAAATGATTGGTGGTCTATTTAATCTAACGTAGATCATCAATAATCACAACGCTTTCTTAATTTCATTTCGTATATTTGGAAAGCGCTTACAAAAATGTTGTTGGATTCAGTATATGTAAAACGGAGGGAAGTGGTATTAGGATAAATTGATGGTTCTAGGAATTCAGGAAGCAGGAATAGAGATGTGAGGTAACGGATTGTTTTTTGGGAGATAGGAGCATGAAAAGGGAGGAAATAATCATGAATCATTCCAGTGGTGAAATAGAGAAAAGAACGATCAGTAAAACGATGAAACGCATTCTTCCATTTATCTTGCTCCTTTACATCATTGCTTACTTGGACAGGGTCAATTTAGGCTATGCTGCTTTACAAATGAATGCAGAATTAGCCTTATCCGCTGAAGTTTTTGGATTGCTTTCTGGCATTTTTTTTATAGGTTATTTCTTCTTTGAAGTTCCAAGCAACATGATCATGCATAAAGTGGGAGCTCGGATATGGATTGCCCGCATAATGATTTCGTGGGGACTCGTGGTAATATTGACAGGTTTTGCGAAAACAACGATGCACTTATATATTCTCCGTTTTTTATTAGGTGTCGCCGAAGCTGGTTTTTTTCCTGGTATAATTTTGTATTTAACATATTGGTTCAGGGCCCGCGAAAGAGGAAGGGCCACAGCGGTTTTGCTTTTAGCCCTACCGATTGGCGGATTGATTGGTGCGCCTGCATCGACATGGATTCTTGACAATATCTCCTGGATGGGTATGGCAGGGTGGAGATGGATGTTCATCCTTGAAGGCATTCCGGCCATTATTATTGGAATCATTGTTGTTTTCTATTTAACTAATAGACCGGCCAACGCTAAATGGTTATCTAAGGAAGAAAGTGATTGGCTAGAAGGGGAATTGAGTGCGGAAAGAAAAGTTAGCTCGAGTATAAATAAAGTTACTAAGCTTGATATGCTGAAAGATTCGAAAATCTGGAAGTTGGCCCTTTTTTATTTCGCAGGGTACACATCAATCTATGGATTATCATTCTGGATGCCAACCATCATAAAATCTTTATCGGAAAATGCCACGACCAATTTGGAAATTGGGTGGTTAGCGATGATTCCATCGTTAGTCGGTATACCTGCCATTATATTTGTAGGCTGGAATTCAGATCGGACCAATGAACATAAATCACACTTGCTCGTTTGCCTCATGATAGCAGTTGTCGGATTTATCGGGTGCGGTTTTTCAAATAGTGTCTTTATGATGGTGCTTATGTTAACCATTACATCTTTCGGGTTATACGGGTTCAGTGGTTGTTTCTTTGCCTATATGACATTTTTCTTCACTGAGTCCACTGCACCAGTTGGAATAGCCATAGTCAATTCATTTGCGGCTTTAGGCGGTTTTGTAGGACCGATGATTCTTGGAACCGTTGCATTCACTCAAGGGATGTTTATTTTATCCGGATTACTTGTGATGGGTGTGATCACCCTATTATCATTAAAATTGACAAGTACTTCAGATGAAAACATCGTAAAAGAAGTTGAAGTCAATATTAATGAATTTTAAAAGTCGTAAATGTATGGAAGATTAAAAGTGACTATAAACGAAACATCATTGGAAATCATAAGGTTTCCATGATGTTTTTTATATTTTTATATAGGAAGTACATATATATGGGATGAAAATACCGGTTGAGCATGTCAAAATTCAATCTAAATCGAAGGTTCTGCCCAATAAGGCTTGTTTGTGGTTTTCGGCGGGATTAGAATGGAGATGAGATATAAGTGCTTTCGAAAAGATAAGGGAGTCCTTTTCTTTTCATGTACTGACTTCAATTTATTCATTACAGGAATAACAGCGGAAATGAGGTGATGATGTGGAAATTCATTTGGTGGCGAAAGATGAGATTGAGGCTCAAGGAATTCGTTGGATAGTGGAGTCCCACCTAACGGGAGTTAGACTGATCTTATGGAAAACGATTGAAGAATTTGAAAAGGGCATGCGCAATAAGCAACCGGAATTCGTTATTTTGGATATGGATATTTGGACGGATGAAAGTGAGGCAATGGGTGTTTCGTTAAAGCGGAGGGGAATTCGATGGTTAGGCATTTCCTCTGAGCGAATCTTTCAAACGGCTTATCGAGCCTTACGCTTTCGTGCTGAAGATGTTTTATTCCGTCCTTTTTCTTCGGCGGATTTGGTAAAACATATCCAACAATTGCGTTTTCAATTGAGAAATGGCCCGGGTCTTCTTTCGACAAACACAATGGATGATGGGCATGCTCTGGATATTGGATATCCGGATTTCTTCTTGACAGACCGGGGGCATGAAAGTCGAATAACCATGGTCGCTTTTTTGACACCTGATAACAGGACCCTTCCTTTAGTTTATGATGAACTGCAACGATATTCTTTTACTGGGAAGAATCAAATCTTCGCTCTATCGGATTTTATTTTATGTGTCCAGGAAATAAAGGAAAATGAGGTATATAAGGAAGAGTACCAAGCGTTCCTTGCTCACTGGAAAGAAAGAATGGATGAGCCCCTTGCCATCATAATAATAGCGGCAACTGCAAATGAGTCTTTAAAAAGGATGTATCAGCAAACACGTGAATTTACGAGACAAATCTTTTTCGATGGATATGATATCATTTTAGCCGAAAGTCAACAAACTTCTCCTCAAGAGATGGACCCATTCCTCACTCCTCTTGAACAAAGACTTTGGATAGAAATGCTCGAAAGGCGGGATGCGAAAGCCATCAGGAATTGGATTGAGCGTGAATTCCTTACTTTTGAACGACCATACCCCGACCCGGAAATCGTTCGTATCCGCCTTACAAGTGTACTCGCACAGATTCGTAGGCATATGAAATCATACAACTTGCAAAATGCTTCTCTAGAAGCAATATACTATGATGTATTTCAGCAAATTGTACATAAACCTGTCATCCATCAAATAGTAAAAGAGCTGCATGCGTTCACCACCCATATGCTTCTGCAGGATCATGGACAATTACAGGAAGGGGCACGCACACTTAGCGAAAAAGCAAGGGAGCTGATCGAGTCCAACTATTGGGACGCCCAGTGGAATCTAGCGAGTTGTGCAGATACTCTGCGTATAAATAAAAGCACACTCAGCCGTCGTTTTGCGGCAGAATCCGGCGAGTCTTTTCGAAATACTCTGCATCAAGTTCGAATTAGAGAAGCTAAACGTTTATTAAAGGAAACGGATTTATCATTGGAGGAAATCTCACAATTAGCCGGCTATTCACATCAAACTTATTTCAATGCCAAATTCAAACTGCTTGAAGAGTGTACACCATCAGCATATCGGTCTGGATTATAAAAAAGGACGATTCAATAAATGAATCGTCCTTTTTTATTTATTTCATAACCATGTAATTTTTGAAATTATTCATAAAAAAATAAAGTTAACTACAAATAATTAAAATAAATTATAAAATAATCATTAAATTATAATAAATTATTCTGAATTTTCCTTATAAAATGAATATATAACAAAAACAAGGGGGAAATGAAAATGAACACGATTACAAACAAGGTTATCCGGTATACTGGAACAGAATTGCATACTAAAGGATGGCAACAAGAAGCAGTGCTTAGAATGCTCATGAATAATTTGGATCCTGAAGTTGCTGAACGTCCGGAAGATTTGGTGGTATACGGAGGGATTGGGAAAGCAGCTCGTAACTGGGAATGCTTTGATGCAATCGTCAAATCACTAAAAGAGCTTGAAGAAGATGAAACTTTACTTGTCCAATCAGGGAAACCGGTGGCCATTTTTAAAACGCATTCGGATGCACCACGTGTCCTGCTTGCAAATTCAAATATCGTCCCTGCATACGCGAACTGGGAAACATTCCATGAACTTGATAAAAAGGGATTGATGATGTATGGGCAGATGACAGCTGGCAGCTGGATATATATCGGATCTCAAGGGATCGTACAAGGTACATACGAAACCTTTGCCGAGCTTGCAAAACAACATTTCAATAACTCGTTAAAAGGCACCATTACACTTACGGCAGGTTTAGGCGGAATGGGAGGGGCACAGCCGCTGGCAGTTACGATGAACGGTGGTGTCTGTATCGGGATCGATGTAGATGAGACAAGAATTGACAGGAGGATTGAGACTCGTTATACCGACGTGAAAACGAATTCATTGGATGAAGCCATCCGTTTAGCCAATGAAGCTAAACTTGCAGGGAAAGCATTATCGATTGGTTTGATTGGGAATGCTTCAGATATTCTACCGGAAATGATCGCAAGGAACTTCATCCCTGATGTCTTGACGGATCAGACTTCGGCCCATGATCCGCTAAATGGATATACTCCTTCAGGCCTGTCAATGGTGGAAGCGGCAGAGTTACGAAATTCGGATCCAGAAAAGTATATTGAACTCTCAAAAGCTTCAATGGCCAAACATGTAAGAGCGATGCTTGAAATGATGGAAAAAGGAGCCGTGACGTTTGATTATGGCAACAATATCCGTCAAGTTGCGAAGGATGAAGGGGTAGAGAATGCTTTTGACTTCCCGGGCTTCGTTCCAGCTTATATCCGTCCACAATTCTGTGAAGGTAAAGGTCCTTTCCGCTGGGTGGCTTTATCTGGGGATCCAGAAGATATTTATAAAACAGACCAAGCCATTTTACGCGAATTCGCTGATAATGAACATTTATGTAACTGGATCAGAATGGCTCAAGAAAAAATTCAGTTCCAAGGTCTGCCTTCCCGCATATGCTGGCTTGGTTATGGAGAGCGCGCCCGTTTTGGTAAAATCCTCAATGATATGGTTGCGAGCGGTGAATTGAAGGCCCCGATCGTGATTGGTCGTGACCATTTGGATTCTGGCTCTGTTGCTTCGCCGAATCGTGAAACGGAAGCCATGAAGGATGGTTCCGATGTAGTGGCTGACTGGCCGATCTTAAATGCAATGGTGAATGCAGTTGGCGGTGCAACCTGGGTTTCCGTACATCATGGCGGCGGCGTAGGAATGGGTTACTCCATGCATGCAGGCGTAGTAATTGTGGCAGATGGCACAAAAGAAGCAGCAGCCAGGATTGAAAGAGTGTTGACAACTGACCCTGGGATGGGTGTAGTGCGTCATGT
Source organism: Peribacillus aracenensis (assembly GCF_025175645.1). Taxonomy (NCBI): domain Bacteria; kingdom Bacillati; phylum Bacillota; class Bacilli; order Caryophanales; family Bacillaceae; genus Peribacillus; species Peribacillus aracenensis. The sequence goes on along the minus strand of NZ_JANZMJ010000030.1, from coordinate 3,816 downwards.
TGACGCAGGATATGAACTGGCAGAGGAAACAGCCCGTGAAAGAGGTATTAATATCCCGATGCTTGATAAAGGAATTGATAAAAAATGACAAAACCAATTTGGATAAAACATGCCGCTCAACTTGCAACCCTTACCTCCGATAGGAAAGGTCCTCGTTCTAAAGAGGCAATGTCAGAGCTTGGGTTGATTGTAGATGGAAGTATATGGATTGAATCTGGTTTGATCCAAGCGATCGGTACGACCAAAGAATTGGAAGAACTCTATGCAGATAGAATGCATGAAGCTGAAGTCTTTGATGCAACTGGCCATTTGGTGACACCTGGGCTAGTTGACCCACATACGCATGTTGTATATGGCGGGAGTCGGGAACGTGAATTTGAAATGCGTCTTGAAGGCGCAACATATATGGACATAATGAACGCAGGTGGGGGCATTCATGCCACCACCCGCATGACAAGGGAAGCAAGTGAAGAAGAATTGATGGAGCAAACCATGCGCCGACTTGATTCGTTTCTCGCTCATGGCGTGACTACAGTAGAAGGTAAAAGTGGTTACGGAATGAATTTGGAAACCGAATTGAAGCAGTTGCGGGTGATGAAGAAGTTACAGGAAGAGCATCCGATCGATCTAGTTCCTACTTTTATGGGAGCCCATGCGGTTCCAAAGGATTATAAAGGCCGCGAGGATGAATTTGTCGATCATCTGATTAATGATATGCTTCCAATCGTCTCTAAAGAAAAGCTTGCTGAATTCAATGATGTCTTTTGTGAAAAGGGGGTTTTTACCCCTGAACAATCAGAGCGGATTTTAAATGCGGGGAAAAAGTATGGCTTGATCCCTAAAATTCATGCTGATGAAATTGAGCCATACGGTGGAGCTGAATTAGCTGCGAAGATAGGAGCCATTTCAGCTGAGCATTTGTTAAAAGCTTCCGATGAGGGGATTACTGCTATGGCGAAGTCAGGTACCATTGCCTGCTTGCTTCCAGCCACCGCCTTGTATTTACGAGAAGAAGCGGCCCCTGGAAGACGAATGGTTGATGAAGGTGTGGCCGTAGCCATTTCGACAGATTGCAATCCCGGATCTTCACCGACGACATCCATGCCGCTTGTCATGAATCTGGCATGCATTTCGATGCGGCTCACCCCTGCAGAAGCTCTGACGGCGGCGACATACAATGCTGCTTGTGCAATCAACAGGGAAGAAAGGGTCGGTTCCCTCGAAGTCGGAAAACAAGCGGATGTCGTTTTATGGAATGTTGAAAACTATCAGGAGCTGCAATATTTATTTGGGGTCAATCACGTTAAATCTGTATGGAAAAATGGTGTGCAAGTAGTGAATGATAAAGTGAAGACTGATTCCAAAAGCCTGGCTGGTCTATAAAATTCACTAAAAGAAGAGAGGCTATATCCATCGACCCTTCATTAGGTAGACTGGATCTCTCATGAAACGCCCATTTAATGAACTTCTTTGTATCAGGAGCCTCTTTACATCCGCTGGAGTTTTGGCGGATGTAAAAAGGCTTTGATACGTACAATATGATTTAACAGTATTCCATGTTGCCAAAGCAAGAAATGTATCTGATATTTCAGTTGCACTGGTATACATGCTTCCATCCATGGTGGAATGCCTGCGGATGGTTTTTTTAATAGTTTACTAGAATTTGGCCAGTATACGCTTGTCATGTTTTTCTGTCTTGATCCGATCTTCTCTATGGGGGCGAAACAGTAAAGACCAGGGTATTCATGGCTGTAATTTATTACAGGCTGCATAATGCAAACTAGATAGGGTCTTAAGATTACTGTTTTTTATGTTTAAAATCAGTCAGTATTGCTGCTCTCTAACAAACATCTAGGAGTGATTACATGTTGAGAAATAACTATCGTTATTTTATCATTTTTATGATTATTGTTATTACAATCATAAATTATATTGATAGAGGTGCACTTTCATATGCCCAAGCTGAAATAATCAAGGAGTTCAATTTAGATCCAGTAAGTTGGGGAGCAATCCTGGGGTATTTTGGATATGGATATATATTCGGTGCACTATTTGGTGGTGCTTTAGCAGATAAGAAAGGTCCTAAATTCATGTGGATCATTGCCGGAACTACATGGTCTTTTTTTGAAATTGGGACAATATTCGCAGGTCACATAGGTGCAGCATTATTTGGAGGCTCTGCCTTGGCAGGATTTGCGGTGTTTCGTGTTTTATTTGGATTAGCTGAAGGACCTACATTATCAACGATGAACCGAACGATGGCAAACTGGGTATCTCCTAAAGAAAAAGGGTTTGCTGTAGCTCTTGGATTAGTGGGAACGCCAATTGGAGCATTGATTACTGCACCCATCGTAGTAGGTCTTCTAACATTCACTAACTGGAAAGTAACATTTGTTATTCTCGGTATATTAGGTTTTATTTGGGTAGCAATTTGGAACAAAGTATTTACAAACTTACCTGAAGATCATCCAAGAGTCTCGAAAACCGAACTAGAAGAAATTCGAAGAGCAGATATTTTAATAAAAGGTGAGACGAAATTAGACGAACAAATAAATGTACCATGGTACCATTTTTTTAAAAACCCTACGTTAGTATTTAATGCAATTGGATATTTTGCTTTTTTATATGTAAATATTCTATTACTTACATGGACCCCCAAATATCTGCAAGATGAATTTAATTATTCACTTTCTTCTCTTTCATATATTGGTATGATTCCCTGGGTGGGAGCTATTATCACTGGATTATTAGGTGGTAAAATCTCGGATATATTACGAAGGAAAACAGGGAATTTACGTATTGCCAGATCTTGGTTTACAGTAGTCTCCTTATTTTGTACAGCTGTATGTTTTATGTTGATTCCGACTGTCGAAAGTGCGGCGGCCGTACTTGCTTTAATGTGTATAGGAAATGCCTTTAATTATTTGCCTAATTCCATTTATTGGATCGTGGTTCTGGATACAGAACCGAATAAAGCTGGAACATTTGGCGGGGTAACTCATTTCATTGCGAATCTGGCTACCATCATTGCCCCTACCTTGACTGGAAGTCTTGTCGCCATATATGGATATAATGCCATGTTTATTGCTGCATCAATAGCCGTCACGATTGGCATGTTAGCCATGGTATTCGTGAAGCCTGGCAAACAAGGCAATTCATCGGAAACCACCACTAATATGGTTAGCTGAAATAAGGCATAAATGGATGTATATTGATTATGGATTATGTTTTTCACTTTCAGAAGAGGTTTACAAGAGGAGCATCCGATTGATCTAGTTCCTACTTATAAGAAAGCCCGTGCGGTTCCAAAGGATAATAATGGCCGTGAGCATGAATTTATCGAGTAAAAACCTTCTTTAACGCCATTTGTGAAGAGTGATTACTAAAGCCTGAATGGCCTTTAAAAATCACTAAGAAAGGTATGGCCTTGATCTTCCATTTCAGCAGATGAATTGGGCTTTTAGAAGTATTTATCCACATGTAATGGTGTTGAATAGTAGGATGGTGATTTATCATCCTACCAATTGGCAGCGTTCAACACTTTACTGCTTTACAGTGAAATTAAATGAAAGTGTTTCAGGAAATCGGGAAATTAATCTTCCATGTGGAGGGAATTTTATGTGGGTGATCACTATCCATTCGAAAAATGGCATAAAAATGTTTGAGTTTACCACAGAAAAGGAAGCTAGGGAAAAATTTGAGGTAATAGAAGGCTGTAAAATCCTTAGTGAAGTCATTTATTTCAATGATAAACAATTGATCGAATCCTAAAAATATATTTTCAAAATGAAATAGAAATTAAAAGGTATAATGGGT